>JAHFQD010000022.1 GCA_023266455.1 Candidatus Muproteobacteria bacterium | reverse complement strand
GCAAGACCGCGTCCAGCAGGCCATCACGCAAGCGCGGCGTCATCGCAAGATGATGGCCTTATTGTTCGTCGATCTTGATCAATTCAAATACGTCAACGACTCGCTCGGGCATCGTGTGGGTGATCATCTTTTGCAAGAAGCCGCGGTGCGTTTGCAGAGTTGCTTGCGAGAAAGCGACAGCGTGGCCCGCTTGGGTGGCGATGAATTCATCATTTTGCTGCCAGACTTAAATCACAACGCCGACGCCGCGATAGCCGCTAAAAAAGTGCTCGAATCCTTGGTTGAACCGTTCGTGGTGGAAGGACAGTCGTTGCATGTGAACGGCAGCATCGGCATCAGCATTTTCCCGACCGATGCCGACGACGCTGAAGCCTTGGTCGGTGCCGCGGACGCAGCGATGTATCACGCCAAGGATCGCGGTCGCGGCAACTACCAATTTTTTACGCCCGCGCTTAACGCCGCGATGCAGCAACGCATGACGCTCGTGAATCGTCTGCATCACGCGATCGCGGCGAAAGAATTTATTCTGCATTACCAAGGACAAGTGAACGTGCGCAGTGGCGAGATTCTGGCGGCCGAAGCGTTGTTACGTTGGACGCCACCGGGCGAACGCGTGTTGGAGCCGACGGAGTTCATTCATGTCGCCGAAGACACGGGTTTGATCGTGCCACTCGGTGTGTGGGTGCTACGCGAAGCTTGCATGCAATTAAAACGCTGGCGACAGAACGGTCATCCGAATATGCGCATGGCGATCAATCTGTCGGTACGCCAATTCGATCAACCGGATTTTCACGAACGGCTCGCCGATTTATTAGTGGAAATCGGAATTCCGGCGAACGCGCTGGATTTGGAGATCACGGAAAATCATTTGATGCGTCAGACACCGCAGAACTTGGTGATCTTGGATGAACTCGCCACCATGGGTGCGCAAATCATCATCGACGATTTCGGCATGGGCTATTCGGCGTTGTCGTATTTTCAACGCTTTCCGATTCACGCGCTCAAAATCGACCGTTCGTTCGTGAGCCGGATCGGCCGGCGATCGAACGACGCGATTGTCACCACCATCATTTCGATGGCGCGCAATCTCGGTTTACGCATCATCGCCGAAGGCGTCGGTACCGCCGAGCAAGAAGCGTTTCTTAAATCGCACGGCTGTTGGATAGCGCAAGGTTTTTATTACGGTCGTCCGATCTCAGGACAGGCCTTCACTGATTTTTTACAGGCCCATCCCAGCGCTTCCGATTCCGAATGACGTTACGGCCGTTCTAGAATTGCCGTCACGCCCATCCCGCCCGCGGTACAAATTGACATCAGTCCACGTCCACGGCCTTTCTCGATCAGCAGCTTTGCCAACGTACCAATGAGACGCGCGCCCGTCGCGCCGAAGGGATGGCCGAGCGCGATGCTGCTGCCGACGACGTTGAGTTTGCGGTGATCGAGCGTCCCCCACGGTTCTGGCAGACCGAGCCGTTCGCGGCAAAATTTTTCCGATTCCCAGGCGCGTAATGTGCACAACACTTGCGCGGCGAAGGCTTCGTGGATTTCGTAGAAATCGAAATCCGCCAAGGTGAGACCGGCGCGCGTCAACATGCGTGGTACGGCGTACGCGGGTGCCATTAGCAGTCCTTCTTGTTTCACATTGATGGCCGCGACTTCCCAAGCGCTGAGATACGCCTGCACCGGCAAATCGTGTTGCCGCGCCCAGCTTTCGGACGCGAGCAAAACGCAAGCGGCGCCGTCGGTGAGCGGACTGCTGTTGCCGGCGGTGAGCGTGCCGTCGGGATAAAACGACGGCTTCAATTTGGATAATTGAGATACCGAGGTCTCAGCGCGTAGATTGTTGTCTTGTGTGGCTTTGAGATACGGGACAACGAGATCTTGGTAAAAACCGCGCTTGTAAGCGGCCACCGCTTTTTGGTGACTCTCGACGGCGAACGCATCTTGCTCCTCGCGCGTCACGCCCCATTCGCGCGCCATCAAATCCGTGTGTTGGCCCATCGATAATCCGGTGGTGGGTTCGGTTACGCCGGGGATGACCGGTTTTAATTCGCGCGGACGAAATCCGAACCATGGACGTATGCGGTCGATGAATGTTCTGGCGCGAGCGCTTTGCAGTAACCGATGTGCCAGCGCCGGTTGCAGCGCCAAAGGTAGATCGCTGATGGTGTCGCAGCCGCCGGCGATGCCGACATCGATGGCGCCGGTGGCGATTTTCATGCCGACCATGATCGCCGCTTCCAAACTGGTGGCGCAGGCGCGCCGCAGATCGACCGCTGGCGTTTCTGGCGCCAGGTCGCTGGCGAAGACGACTTCGCGCGCCAAATTGCAGTCTTTGGGTTGTGTCATCACCGCGCCGAGGCAAACTTCACCGAGCGTCTGGCCGGCGAGTCGATATTTTTCGGTCAGCGCGCGTGTCGCCGCCGTCATCATGCTGAGATTGCTCTCTTCGCTGTAAGCGGTATTGGCGCGACAAAAGGGGATGCGCGCGCCGCCGATGACGGCGATGCGGCGCGGCAGATGTAGCAGCGAGGAATTCAGGGTCGTGGAATTCATTTTTCATTCTCCAGATTCACGACGGCTACCAACGGAAGATCGTGTTGCCGTGCCCATCTTTCCCATTCTTGGGCCGTGCGAGTTAAGAATATTTTCTGCATTGAAGCGCGATCGACGATGTTGAGCGCAAGCGTTTTTCGCAATGTGTCGAGAAAGGTTTTTTCGAGTGCGGCGACCGCGATCCAGCCCGCGCGCGTTTCGTAAACACCATAATTCGGTAAGCCGCCGCGCAACGGTCCACCGGCGCGGGTGGCCCCGACGCGCAGCGAGTCCGCATATGGCGCGATGGCATCCGCCCAAGCGACCATGGCGAAAGCAGCGTCGCTGGTGTTAGCGCGCGCGAGCAGTAACGCGAGCGCGGTGCTCACGATGCGCTCGGCGCCGGCGTAATCGGCGATCAAGATCGATGGCAATTGCGGTGGTTCGACGAGGCCGTTGACTGCTTGATAAATCAGGTCGTGACCGGGACGATTTTCATCGGGCGGGGCGAATCCGACGATAGCGACATGGCAGAGTCGTGGAAAATCTCGGTGCAGTCGCGCCCAATCGAGGCCGAGATTGGCTAACGCGCGCGGACGCATCGAGGTTAATAATAAGTCGGCGTGCGTCAGTAATTTATCGAGTTCGGTTCTATCGAAGGTTTTTTTCAGATCGAGAGCAACCATCGGTTGAGTGCTACGCAATTTTCGATAAAGCCACGGATAATTGTTCGCAACAGGATCGCCCGATGGCGGTTCGACTTTTGTCGCTGTAGCGCCGAGTTCCATGAGTCGATGGACTGCCATCGGCCCGGGCAAATTGATAGCGAGGTTAATGATGCGAATCCCCGCAAGCGGTGGGGTGCTCATGCGTAGTCTCGTGCACCGAAGATGGCGCTGCCGACGCGAATCATGGTGGAACCTTCTTTGACGGCGTCTAGGTAATCGCCGCTCATGCCCATCGATAGTTCGGTGAAATTGGGTAACGCGAATCGCTGCGCGACATCGTCGCGCAAGCGACGCAATGACGCGAACGCCGCGCGGATCTCGCTTTCACCGGCGGGGTGCGGTCCGACCGTCATGAGTCCGCGGAGTTCGATGTTCGGTAAGTTTTGTTTCAACAAATCGTCTATCAATGAAAAGATGTCTGTCGGCGCCACGCCATGTTTCTGCGGGTCGCGCGTGACGTTCACTTCGATGAGCACACGCAACAGCGCCTGTTGTTCTTGCGCCGCGCGCGATAAACGTTGCGCGAGTTTGACGCTGTCCAGCGAGTGTAGCCACGAGAAATGACCGGGAACGAATTTCGCCTTGTTCGATTGCAAATGACCGATGAAGTGCCACTCTAATTCGGCGTCGACGAACGTCGGAATTTTTGCCAACGCTTCTTGAGTCGTGTTCTCGCCGAAAACGTATTGACCTGCGTCGATGGCGACGCGGATTGATTCCACGGGATGCGTTTTCGATACGGCGATGAGTTTAACGTCTTGTGCCGAACGTCTGGCAGCGTCGATTGCGCTGCGGATTCGCGCGATGTTGTCGGCGATGGTGGATGTCATATCCGGCGGGTGCGATGACTCAGGTTGGCTCGAGCATTTTGCGAGAGGACTTTTCCGCGAATCGAATCGCGTCGGCGGAATAATAAAAGATTTTTCTTCGAAGCCTAGCGCGGTTCATGTTTGAGCATGATGACATGGACCGCCTTTACGTTAAACGGGAAAACAGAATGAAGACGCGTATCGGCTGAACGTAACCATTTCGTTGTGGTCAAAATAAAAAGCCCCGTTTAAAACGGGGCTTTGATGGATATCGCGGATGTCGGTCTACGGTGTGTTGGGAAGCGAGGTTTTCTTGGCCATCGCCACCGTCGTTGACGGCCACGCAAGATAGGCGATCGGGTTTACCGGCATTTTGTTGCGAATGACTTCGAAATGCAGATGCGGGCCGGTAGAGCGGCCAGTGGAACCGACATTACCGATAATTTGTCCGCGCGTGATTTTGTCGCCTTCTTTTACCGAGGTAGCGGAGAGATGTCCGTAGCGCGTAACGAGATCGGATTGATGCGTGACTTCGATCATGGTGCCATAGCCGGACTTTTCACCGGCGAAGGTCACGACGCCTTCGCCCATGGCGTTGACCGGTCCACCATAACGCGCGGCGATGTCGACGCCTTCATGAATCGCTTGGTGACCAGTGAACGGATCCATGCGATGACCGAAGCCGGAGCTGATCCAGCCACCTTCCACCGGCCAACCCGCCGGCGTGACGGAAGCAACGAGTTTGCGATGCATCATAAGATTTTCGAGCGCCATGAGTCGCGCTTGCGAGCGATCGAGTTCACGCGCGAGGGTATCCATGTTCCGTGTCACATCTGGAGAAACGGACGTAACTGCCATGGTTTTTTCGGGGCCACCGACGCCGGGCGCGCTGTCGAAGCTGAATTCGCGGGAATCGAGGTTGGCCATACGAGTTAGCCGGCTACCGAGTGCGTTCAAGCGCAATACTTGAGCTTGCAGGCTGCCCATTTTGACGGCGAGGGCGTTAAGGTGTCGGGTGGCGTCTTCCCGCGTTTTGCGTAAGGCTGCGCGGGATTGCACGAGTTCTTGACGATAGGCGGAAAAAATCGGTCCGCCATTCTGACGTTCGTAGAGTTCTAACAACTTATAAGTTAATGTACCCGCGACGGCCGGAAGCAATATCACCCCGACAAGAAGGATCAGGATAATGTGGCGCGTCGTCAGGCAAGCCGGGATCCCGTTACGGATCCCTTCAGGGACAATTATTATTTGCATATTATGGTTATAGACCGAGAAAGGGGCCTCAGCCACCGTGTCTGGGACGGAATTCAAGCCGATCAAGCACTTATCTGCGGAAATAATTAGCCGTATTGGCCAGCGTTCGGGCGGTTTAGAGACCCTTTTGGCTCGTTGGCCGTCCCTGGTAGGAGAACCGATGGCCGCGCATTGCGAGCCGACGTATTACGAGGATGGACGGCTGACCATCACGGTTCGTAGTTCGGCTTGGGCCAGCCGTTTGCGCCAACAACAAGCCGAGTTGATGCAAACCTTGAAACAACAATCGGCATTTCGGGAATTGCGCGATATCAAAGTTCGCGTGCAACCGACCGAACAAGCGTTGCTGGCGGTGTCGACGGCGCCAGATGTTCCCCCAAGTCGTTTATCGTCCAACGCTGCGCGTGTCGTGCGCGACGTCGCACAAACCGTGAACGATCCGCAGTTGCGCGCTGCGCTCGAACGCCTCGGCGACATCGTCGGCGAAAAAAAATAACAACGATCGATTTAATTTCGCATCGCGTATCTAACCTTGTCTTTTAAGAGCGGGCCATGTTTGAATGGCGCCCCATGATTCGTCCGTACGAAATTTTTATCGGTCTTCGCTACACGCGCGCGCGGCGGCGTCATCGCATCGTTTCGTTCATCTCGTTGATTTCTATCATCGGCATTGCGCTCGGTATTGCGGCGTTGATCACCATTCTTTCGGTGATGAACGGATTCGGTAACGAAGTGCGTTCGCGCATTTTGAGTTTTTTATCGCATGTCACGATCAGCGAGCCGAGCGGTAACCTGAACGATTGGGAAGATCTCGGCGAGCGCGTGAAGAATGTTGCGCATATTCAGGCGTACGCGCCTTACGTCTCCGGACAAGCCTTAGTCGCGCGCGGCAAAGGCGTGAGCGGCGTGATGGTTCGCGGCGTGTTGCCGGAACGCGAGAAACAAGTGTCGGACGTCGTTACGAAAGTGACGCAAGGAAGTTTCGACGCGCTGAAGGCGAATGAATTCGGCGTTATCGTCGGCAGCGCGATCGCGTGGAAACTGGATTTGAAAGTTGGATCACCGGTGTCGTTGGTGGTGCCGCAAGCGCAGGCGACACCGACGGGGTTGCTGCCGCGTTTCAAACGTTTCACTGTCGTCGGTGTTTTCAATGCCGACATGTACCAATACGACAGCGGTTTGGTATTTATTCACATCGACGATGCGGCCAAACTGTATCAACTTTCCGATGCCGTCAGTGGATTACGGTTGAAACTCGACAACGTCGAGTTGGCGCCGAACGTGGCGATCGATGTGGAGAAGGCCGTCGGCACGGATTATCAGGTGCGCGATTGGACGCGCGAACAGAATGCGTGGTTCCGCGCGCTCGCTATGGAAAAAACCATGATGTTCATTATTCTGTCGTTGATCGTCGCGGTGGCGATGTTCAACGTCGTGTCGACGCTCATCGTCGTGGTTAACGAGAAGCGTTCCGATATCGCCATCCTGCGCACGCTCGGTGCCAAGCCGAGCAGCATTCTGTCGGTCTTCATGGTGCAGGGCAGTATCATCGGCGTCGTCGGCACGCTGATCGGCACCATCGCCGGTATCTTGCTTGCGCTTAACGTCAGCGGATTGGTGCATGTGTTGGAAATGATTTTGCACACAAAATTTTTATCGCCGGAGATTTATTTCATCAGCGAGTTGCCGTCCGACCTGCAATGGCGCGATGTGGCGGCGATTTCGGGCGTGTCGTTAGTGTTGTCGCTACTGTCGACGCTTTACCCGGCGTGGCGCGCCTCGCAAATGAAACCGGCGGAGGCTCTGCGTTACGAATGAAAGCGCACGGCAAGAACGGCGCGATCCTGCGCGCGACGGGTGTGGTTAAAACCTATGACGATGGCACTTACACCGTCCCGGTGTTGAAGGGTATTTATCTGCGCGTCGAGCGCGGCGAACAAATCGGCATCATCGGTGCTTCCGGCTCGGGTAAGAGCACCTTGTTGCACTTGCTCGGTGGTCTCGATCGTCCGACGGCAGGGCAGGTGGAAATTTCGAATCAGGATGTGAGCAAACTCGGCGAGGGCGCTCTCGGCGAGTTGCGCAACGGCGCGCTCGGATTTATTTATCAATTTCATCATCTGCTGCCAGAATTCACCTCCCTCGAAAACGTGGCCATGCCCTTAATCATCCGCCGCGAAGCGTCGGCGACGATTACTAAACGTGCGACTGAGATGCTTTCACGCGTTGGGCTCGACGATCGTTTGCATCATAAACCCGCCGAACTATCGGGCGGTGAACGCCAGCGCGTGGCGGTTGCGCGCGCGCTTGTTACACATCCCCTGATCGTGCTCGCTGACGAGCCTACCGGCAATCTCGATCGTGAAAATGCCGAGAGCGTTTACGAATTAATGCTCGAACTCAATCGCGAGTTGGACACGAGTTTGATTGTCGTTACCCATGACACGACCTTGGCCGCGCGCATGGATCGGGTGATGAAATTAGAAGACGGTATACTGACCGCGAAACGCTCGTCGAAATAGTCTTTTTGCACGATACCGTGATATAGTCCTCGACGCGGGACTTACACGGAGAGTAGAAAAATTCCTTTCGCAGCGCTCGCTTTTCTCAGCGGTATTCTCTTAGTACAACAATTACCGGCGCTACCTTCGTTATGGTGGAGCCTAGCCGCTATTCCTTTATCGATACGCGCTTGGTCTCGACCAATTTGGTTGATCGCAGTTTTCTTCGTGTTGGGTGTTTCGTGGGCGACGCTGCGCGCCGGTTTGATCCTCGACGACAATCTTCCATCCGAGATCGAAGGCCGCGATTTGGTGCTCGTCGGCAGTGTCGTCGATATCCCACGGCAAGCGGAATTTGGCGTTCGCTTCTTGTTCGACGTTGAGCAGGCGTTGCTCGACGATAAATCAGTATCGGTTCTGCGACGTGTCCTTCTTAGTAGCGCCTTCAAAGATTTCACCTTGCGTGCCGGCGAACGGTGGCGACTGCGTGCGCGCTTAACGCGACCGCACGGCCTGCAAAATCCTGGTGGGTTCGATTACGAAGCGCATTTATTTCGTGAACGAGTTCGCGCACGTGGTTATGTGCGCGCGGAATTAACACCGCAACGGCTCGATGGCGAATCGCCGCGTTATACGATTGATCGAATACGACAGCGACTAGGAGAACGCATCGCGGCTTTGTTGCCAGAGTCATCGACGTTGGGGTTCGTAGTCGCTCTGGCTAACGGCGACGAACGCCGCGTCGAAGAATCGCAGTGGCAGACGTTACGCGCCACCGGCACGATTCATTTAGTGGCTATTTCCGGATTGCATATCAGTCTTATCGGCGGCATCGTTTTTTTTCTCGCGCGATTTTTATGGACGTTGCCAGGCGTGACGGTTCAATGGTGCCCGGCGCCGGTGGTTGCTGCGGTGATGGCGATTTTGGCCGCGGCCGCTTACGCGGGTCTTGCCGGCTTTGTCGTTCCGACGCAGCGTGCGTTGATCATGCTGGCGGTGGCTATGAGCGGCGTGTTACTGCGACGGCGCTTTACAACGGTTCAGTTGCTTTCGCTCGCATTGTTATTTGTGCTGCTCTACGACCCGCTGTCGGTGATGGCGCCAGGTTTCTGGTTATCGTTCGGCGCCGTGAGCATCATTTTGTTCGCCGCCAGCGCCGACGACAACTCGTTGTGGCGGCGATTTGGTTATATCCAACTCGCAGTTGCGCTCGGTATGTTGCCGCTACTGATCGCATGGTTCGGCCAAGTTTCGTTGGTATCGCCGATCGCTAACGCGATCGCCATTCCGGCGTTCGATATGGTCGCGGTGCCGTTAACGTTACTTGGCATCGTTACGCTGCCGCTGTCGGCGGATATCGCCGCGCTTTTTTTTAAACTTGCGGCTCTCGTTCTTGAATGGTTGTGGCCGGTATTGGAGTGGCTCGGTAGCAGCCCGTATGCGCAATGGTCACAGCACACACCGCCCGTGTGGGCGCTGATATGCGCGAGTATCGGCGTGGCTTCGTTGCTCGCGCCGCGTGGTTGGCCGGCGCGTTGGATCGGATTGGTGTGGTTGCTGCCGCTTTTTTTGGTAAAGCCACCCATCCCGGCGGCTGGTGAAATGTGGTTTACCTTGCTCGACGTGGGGCAGGGGCTTTCGGCGGTTGTGCGTACGCGCGAGCACACGTTGATATTCGATACCGGTCCGCGTTTTAGCGCGGCGTTCGATACCGGCGAGGCGGTGGTCGCGCCGTATCTGCGGACGCAAAATATTCGCGATATCGACATGCTCGTCATCAGTCACAGTGATAACGATCACCGTGGTGGTGCGGAGTCGGTATTGCGTGCATTAAAAGTGAGACGGGTTTTGTCGAGCGAGCCTGAGCCAGATTTACCAATTGCAGCAGATGTTTGTTTGCGTGGCATGCATTGGCGATGGGACGACGTCGAATTCGAAATAGTACATCCGACGACCGAACCCTTAGGGAAATTGAACAACCGTTCGTGTGTGTTGCGTGTACGTTCGCGCTACGGGAGCGTGTTGTTGCCTGGCGATATTGAAAAACGCGGTGAGAAATATTTACTGACGCAGCAGGAGGAATTGTCCGCAAACGTTCTGGTGGCACCGCATCATGGCAGCAAGACTTCGTCGCACGAGGCGTTCATCGAAGCGGTGTATCCAACGCACGTCGTGTTTCCGGTCGGGTACCGCAACCGCTTTCATCACCCGCATCCGACGGTCGTGGACAGGTATAAAGAATCGGGCGCGCGTCTATGGGATTCGGCGTCTGGGGGCGCGTTGGAGTTTCGTTTCGATGCCTCCGGCATTCATGGCGCAGCTTACCGAGAAGGACATAAGCGCTATTGGTTTACACCGACGTCGGCGCCGGAAACGGATTAACGCTGTGCTATTCTTGATCAAACGAGAGAGCCTTAAAACGCGTTCCGCCAACAAACCTATTGAGCAGACAACCTATGCGTAGCGCCGCGAAATTACTCCTGACGACGATGTTCCTATGTGCGGCGGTCGCGGCAGTCGCCGCTGACCTGGCGGGCAAAGCCACCACCGAAGACGGTCGCAAGGTGCAGTTATATAAAGACGGGACGTGGAAATACGCGACCGGTGAAACCAAGGCAACGCCGTCCGGAATCCCGTCCGGTTCCACCGAGAAAGTGGTCGATCCGAAAGGATTGGCGACGGTTTGGTTCGATCCCAACAAGTGGACCAAGCAATCGGATAGTCAGCAGCTCTCGCAATCGGCGTCGATTTCGATGGTGCACAAGAGTCGCGAAGCCTATGCCATGGTCATCGCCGAACGGATTCCGGTCCCCTTAGCGACGTTGAAGAGCTTCGCGCTGGAAAACGCCAAGAAGGCGGCGCCCGACGTTAAAATCGTGCTCGAGGAAAATAAGAAAATCAACGGCGCCGACGTATTGGTGATGGACATGGCGGGTACCTTACGCGGCATTCCGTTTCGCTATCACGGCTTGTATTGGAGCAGCGACAAAGGCGCGGTGCAGGTTGTGACGTATACCTCACAAAATATTTTCGAAGAATATAAGTCCGATTTGGACAATCTGTTGTACGGCGTCGTTTTCAAAAAGTAACGTCAAATCTTCGTCGGCGATGATTCACCTTGTCCGCGTTTTCGGCGGATCGCACTTTATGCTTTAGCGCGCGTCTGTTAGATTAACTGCTATTTTTCGCGCGGATATCATTAAAAATGCTCGACCTTGTAAAAGCCGGCGGTTGGGTCATGTGGCCCATTCTTCTGAGTTCGGTAGCGGCGCTCGCGATCATCGGTGAGCGTTTATGGTCCTTGCAAAAGAAATACGTATCGCCGACCGATTTATTGGCGCAAGCGCGGCAATGGTTGCAACGTCAGGAGTTGGACGCGGCGCGGATTAATCTGCTGCGCGATAGCTCGCCGCTCGGTCGTATCCTCGCGTCCGGGTTGGTGAACCGTAATCACAGCCGCGAAGTCATCAAGGAAGCCATCGAAGACGCCGGCCGCCACGTGATTCCAGAGTTGGAACGATATCTGCGCACGCTCGGTACGATCGCCGCTATCTCGCCGTTTCTTGGATTGCTCGGCACGGTTTTCGGCATGATTCAAATGTTCTCCGGTATCGGGCAACACGGTATCGGGGATCCTTCCGTGGTCGCCGACGGTATCGCGCAAGCGCTGACTGCGACCGCCGGTGGCTTGTGCGTGGCGATTCCAAGTTTGATTTTTTATCGCTATCTTCGCGGTCGGGTGAACGATTTGTTGCTCGACATGGAAAGCGAAGCCTTGAAACTGGTTGAAATTCTGCACGGCGAACGCGAGAAAGACTGATATGCGTTTTCGAAATCTTCGCAGCGCGGACGACGATGAACCGGAAATCAATTTAATTCCGCTCATCGACGTGCTGTTGATGACGATGATTTTTCTCATCGTTACCACGAGTTTTTCTAAAGAAGCCCGTTTAACCGTGAAGCTGCCAGAGGCGTCTGTCGCCGCTACTAAAGACGATAGACCGATGTTGCGCATTTCGATCGACGCCAAAGGGCAATATTTTATTAACGATCAACAACTGTTGAACAACCAAGCCGATACCTTGCGTACCGCTATGGGTCGCGTCGCGGCACAAATGAAAGATCCACTGATCGTGATTCA
>JAHFQD010000021.1 GCA_023266455.1 Candidatus Muproteobacteria bacterium | reverse complement strand
GACGCCGTCGAGGAGACCGAACGTGCAGCTTAGCGATATCGGTCAGACGCGCATCGAGCTCGATAGTCAGCCCGCGCTGTTCCTGCATTGCGCCATTTTCATGGCCGACGGTAGCCGGGTGAGCGACGAAGTATTTCGTCTCATCAGTTTTCAGGGACAAGAGCAAATCTCGCAGCCATTCGAGTTCCATCTCACGTTGCACGGCAATACGCAGTACGCCCGCGACGCCAAATCGGCGACGCCTTTAAAATTTCAGGACATCATCGGTCGACGCGTCACCTTCGGCGTACAGCGTCCGTTCAGCAAAGACGACGATCGCGACGCGAGTTATCTGCGCTTTCAAAATGCACTCGACGGCACACCGGCGCAAGGACTGTCTCTGTTCAACGGCATCGCCACCGCGTTCGCGATGTACGAACCGGGCGTATATCGCCTGACGGTTAAACCCGCATTGTGGAAGCTCACACTGACGAATCGTTATTGCGTCCACACGCAAAAAAATATCCGCGGCGCTATCGCCGAGATATTCGCGCGTTACGGCATCACGGTCTCGTTCAAAAAATTGGAAGACAGCGACAACCTGGCGCTCTCACGCGTGCAGGACTGGCTGCAGGCGGGCGAGGCAGATTATGAGTTCGTGCAACGTTTAATGAATAAGGCGCATCTTTTTTATTACATCGAACACGGCGCGACTGACCATGTGGTCGTGTTCGCGAATCGCGCCGATTACCCGGAGATCCCGTCGAATTCAACGCTGCGCTATACCGAAACCTCCATCGAACCATTAGGCATGGAGCAAAACGACGTCATCACGGAATACGGCTTCGAGCAGCAACTTTCTTCCACCAGCGTCGAAGGCGCGTTCACGCGTCAAGGGGAAGGCTGGGAGTTCGACAGCGTCGCGCCATTTCATACGTTCCACGCGTCGGCCGGCGGCCGCGGCGAACTGCCGTTCAATCTGTACAAGATTTATCAATACGGCGCGAGCGAACAACTGGCGCACGACTTCACTAAAAAAACCGCCGAGGCGCTGCAATCCGCCGCCAGCCAATTCACGGGCAGTAGCCATTGCTCAACGCTGCACCCCGGATTCAAGTTCAAAGCGATGGAACAATTATCGCGCGACGCGTTGCCAATTCCGGCGCGACCGACATTGAATGATCAATGGTTCGTCGTGACGCAGATCCAACATGAAGCCTCGCTCGACGGCACCTACCGCAATCAATTCAGCGCCGCCGAAGCGGAAACGCTGATCTCGCCGGTTTCGTTGCAAGACACGCAGCAGGGAACGGTGTTGGCGAAAGTCGTGCCCGGTCCGGGCAGCCAGGCGACCGCGCCGAACGATTGGCGCTATTGCACAAAGAACAATTTCGATCCCGAGCCTTCTATCGCCACGGATTCCACCAGCATGCCCTCGGTCACCAGTCTGACCGGTGTCTATGTGGAATTTTCTAACGAACCCGGTTCAGCGATATGGATCAAACTCGCGGCGCACATGCAGACGGCGCCAGAAATCGGCGCGATGGTCATTGTCGCGCGCTCGAACGACGAATCCGAGATGCCGGAAATTCAAAATACCATTTCGTCTAGTGGGCACATGACCGTCACGCCGTCGCGCTGGATTCCCGACACGCGCGTCGGCAGCAGTTATTCGACGACTTACGGCGACGGTATGAGCATGCAGTTCGGCAAAAACTCGTCCGCCGACGTGCCGCGTGCCGTCGGCATTCTGCGTCGCGAATACGCCAGCGGCGATTTCCGTGACGTCGGTTATTCCCAAGGCGCCCGTTATAGCTACGACACATCGGAAAAAGGCAAACAGGGCATTCTCAGCAAAAGCGAATCCTATGGTTCCACGTACAGCCATTCGGAAGCTGCCGAGCACAAGAGTTACGACGACGTCGGCTATAGCCGCAACGAACAACACATCGGCAACAGCGATAACTACTCGACGACTACTGGCCGTAGCTTCAACGATTCGAAAACCGGCGAAAGCGAAAGTCACAATCTCATCGAGCGCGACAACAAGAATTACGAAACGATCAAGGGAAAGAACTACAGCGAGTCGATATTCAGCAGCACCGAAAATCACAGCACCACCAACGGCACCAGCAATTCATACGAAACCAATTACGGCGCGCGCTACTCAGAATCGGTTTCGAAATCGACTGTAGAAAATCATTCCACTGTGGATGGCAAAAATAGCAGTTACGAGACCTACAACGGCAACCGCTATTCGGAATCGACCACCAACGGCGATTCGGAAAGCGTCAACAACGTCACCGGCACCGACAAGAACACGAGCAACGTCGGTATTTCCACGCGCAATAGCGCCACCGGTATCAACAACGATAACTCGGTCGTGGGAATCAGCAATAGCAATTCGCTCGTCGGGCTGCAAAACAGCAATAGCCTCGTCGGCGCTTCGGCGGACATCCGCATCTCGGGCGCGGCGAACCAACTGAACGTGAGCGCCTTGAGCAGCAACATCAACGTCGCCGCCGCCAGTCTCGACATCACGAGTGTCGGCACGGCGTTGTCGGTGTCGCTCAAAGGCGAAACCGTCTCGGTCGATGTCGTCGGTGCCAGCACCCTGTTCGAAAGTAAACCGGCCGCGGCGCGAGTCGAAATGATCGGCCCGGACATCTCGCTACTGTCGGCGATCAAGCTGATCTTATGAGGACGCGCGCGTGAAAATCGTCAAACCGCTGAGCCTCGGAATTTTGTACAAGCCGTATCGCTATCGGCAAGGGCATCACTTCGTCGTTACCGCGCTCGGATTTTTTCGTCTCGGTGAAAACGTCGCGCGCTTTCTGCCGGAACCACCGCAATGGCCGATCGTCATGCAAGCGCTGCCGCCCGGTGAGCCGCTCGATTACGCGATGCCGAAAGGTCGAGGAGAGGTGTTGCTCGCCGCGACCGCGTACGCGCCATCGAATAAGCCGGCAACGCGGATGTCGGTACGCGTTACCGTCGGTGCAATCGACAAGCAATTGAACATATTAGGTGATCGAGAATGGTTATACGGCTTGGTGCCGCTACACCAGATCACTGAACCGGCGCCGTTTTCATCAATACCGATCCGTTACGACCGCGCTTATGGCGGGCCAGATTACCCCGCGAATCCCATCGGCCAAGCACACACCGGACAACGCGTGCCGGCATTCGTCGGCGTTAATCGTGGCCGCATGCCGAACATCGAACTGCCGCAGGAGCCCGTGCGTTCGCATCGCGCGAAGTACGCGCCAGCGGGATTCGGTGCGCTCGATATCCGTTCGCCGGCGCGCCAAAAGAAAGCGGGCACCTATGGCCGTGAGTGGATGGAGAACGATTTCCCCGGTTTGGCGAATGACGTGGACTGGACCGTATTCAACGCCGCGCCCGAGGATCAGCAGATCGACGGATTTTTCACGGGCGGCGAATCGTATCGACTCGCAGGATTGCATCCGGATAAGCCCGTCATCGAAGGTCGATTACCGACCATGCGCGTGAGCGCCCTGGTTCAACACCGAGGCAAATCGATACCCGAGAGCGACGCCTTGTCACTGGCGTTCGAGACGGTATGGTTTTTCCCGGATCAAAATCTCGGCGTCGCGCTCTATCGCGGTCAAACCAGTATCGACGACAGCGACGCGTTGGATGTCGAAGCCGTACTCATCGGCTACGAACACAGCGCCGACGCGGCGCGATCAACCGCGCATTACCACACGACGATGCGACAACGTTTGGATCCGGCGACCGCCGCGCTGCACGCGCTCAACGACGCACCGTTGACGCCGGAAGTAACGCCAGCGGCGCGCGCGGCATCTCAAGAACAACGCCGGCAAGCGGAAGCGAAAGCCTTGGCGCAGCGTCAAGCGTTGCTCGACGAAACCACGGCGGAATATTGGGCGAAGAGCGGCAGAACACCGCCGAAAGATTACGTTCCGCCGAAGGTCGACGCCTCACCACTGCCGTCGATCTCACCGGAAAGTATCGCGAACGGCGACGTCGATCTCGCTGAGTTCGTCGCTAGCGCCACCGCCTTGGCGCAAGCTGCGCGTCAAGAAGGCGAGACGAGACTGAAAGAATTAGAACAAAAAAAAGCGGCGCTCGCGAAACCCGTTCCCGCGAACAACGCTGTATTGATCGAACAAGCGCACACCCGCGCGGCGAACGTCGCCTACGACTTAGTCGACGATCCCGTCGCCCGCGAAGCCGCCGTCGCACCGTTGCTAACTCAGCTCGACCAAGCGCGCGCCGCAGGCGCGCGCGTTACCGACGAGGAGCGGGCGCGCGTTCGGGACGCCGCCTTACAAATGTCCGCGTTGCAACGAAAAGCGCGACGTGTATCCACAACACCACTCGCGCCGGCAACACCGCTGCCGTACGAAACGGCGACGGCATTAGGCAAGCGCATTCGCGAATGGCATGCGGCGGGGCAGTGCTTGGCCGGACGCGATTTCGCCGGCGCACAGTTGCGTGGAATAAATTTCGCCGGCGCCGATCTGCGCGAAACTTTGTTCGAAAATGCCGATTTATCGGACGCCGATTTTCGCGGCGCTAATCTACACGGCGCGGTATTTACCCATGCCTGCATCGAGCGCGCCGATTTCAGTGGAGCCGAATTGACACAGACCAACTTCAGCGGCGCGTGCGGAAACGACGCGATTTTTCGCGGCGCTCAATTGAACTCGGTTCTAGCGATCGGTGTGCAATGCGCGCGCGCAGATTTCAGCGGCGCTTGTCTGCGTTCCATCGTGGCGCTGCAGGCGCTGTTGACCGACGCCAAGCTCGATGAAACGGATCTCTCGCAAGCGATGCTAGTCAACGCCATCGCCAATGGTGCGCGATTCTCGCGCGCACGCTTAGAGCGCACGGTGCTGTTAGGCGCTGACCTTCGCAACGCCGACTTCACCGAAGCAACGATCGAACGTAGCGTATTCCTCGACGCCCGCGCCGAACGCAGTCGCTGGCGCGGCGCGAAACTAAATCGCATGGTCGCCGGCGGTAAAGCGTCGTTCGCCGAAGCGGATATGCAGGACATGCGTGCGGAGCAGTGCGGTTGGCGCGATGCAGACATGCGCGGCGTCGACTTCAGCCGCTCGAAATTGATGAGCTGCGACTTCGGCCGTTGCCGCTTAGACAACGCGCGCTTCCGCGAAACCTTTCTGTGGCGTTCGATTTTCATGCAGGCATCGCTAATAGGCGTCGACGCCGAGCGCGCGGATTTTTTTGAAGCGATCTGCCGCAAAACCGATTTCAGAGGCTCGCGTTTGCACGGGGCGAATTTAGTTCGTGCCGAGATGTCCGAGGCTCGATTCGACAATTCACCGTCGAATAATGGCCTGGGAGTAAAGCCATGATGGCCCGCGCCGAACTGGAGAAACGCCTGCGCCACCGAACGCCGATCGTCGATGCCGATTTTTCGGGATTCGATTTTTCCGAATGCGGTCTAACCGGCGCTGCATTTCATCAATCTCGATTCGCCAACGCGAAACTCGGCGCGGTCGACTTATCGAACGCCACGTTCATTCGCTGCGATCTCGCGGGTGTCGATTTCCGCCGCTGTCGGTTGCACGCGACGACCTTTGTCGAATGCCGTTTAACCGGCGCGAACTTCAGCGCCACGTGCATTGAACATGTCGGCTTCATCAATAGTGATTTGCAGGAAAGTCTCTGGATCGGCGCCAAACTTTTGTTAAGCGCTTGGACCGGATGCGATCTGCGCAATGCTCGCCTTCGCGGCGTCGAACTGTCGCGCGTCGCCGCCTTGGCGTGCAAATGGGACCGTGCCGATCTGCGTGAGATCTCGCTGCAGCAATCGGCGCTCAACGATGTCGATTTTCGGCAAGTCGCGCTCGACGGTATGCGCGCTGATAAAGCGGTGTTGATCAACGCCAATCTTGCCGGAAAGAACTTCGCCGGCACCAGCCTGCGGCGCTGCACGTTGCAGAACGCTGATTTCACAGGCGCCGATCTTTCCGGCGCTGATCTCATGGGTGCGAATTGTATGGGCGCGACATTCACCGGTACCCGTCTGCACGGCGTGCGCGCGCCACGCGCGCTGTTCTTGAAAACGCAAATCACCGAATCGGATTTCACCGACGCCGTCTTAATGAACGCGATCTTTCAACAAGCGCACTTGCGCGATTGCCGCTTTACAGGTGCGCAATTAACCAAGTCCGCCTGGATGCACAGCGAGCACGAGATCGTGTCGTTCCACGGCGCGGATTTGCGTTACGCCGATTTCTCACACGCGCGTGGCAATCACATGGTGTTCGACGACACACGCTTAGATTTATGCCGCTTTCATAACACCGCGCTGCAGCATGCGACGTTTAACGGCGCCAATCGCGGCACGGCGCTGGAAACCGACGACGCCTTACTCACGGCGGAACGCAACGTACTCGAGGAGATTCACTAATGGCGGCGGCATTATCGAAACGGCGTTGGGCAATCGACGTTCCCCTATGGCACGAGGCGGTCGTCGTCGAAGAAACCCTCGACGGCGCCTGGCAACTCGATGACGGCGCGTTGGCGCACATCGCGGTGTCGTGCCTCGTGCGTCCGCAGATCGGTGATCGCGTGTTAACCGTCGCCTGCGCAAATGGAAATCGTTTTGTATTGGCGGTATTGACGCGCACTGAAAACAGCGCGGCGCACATTGAAGTAGCGGGCGTGAGCGAGTTGACGCTGCAAGCGCCGCGGCTTGCGATACAAGCCAGCGAGACCCTCAGCCTGCAATCGTTGCACGACGTCGACGTCACCGCCGTCGCCGGCGACGTCGCGGTCAGCGGACGTAACGTGCTAACAACGGTGCGTGAAGCGTTGATCGATAACGCGCGGCACTACATCGCCCAACTCGACACTTTCGCGGTGCAAGTGAAAACGCTGCTGCGCATGCATGGACAACAAGCCATCGTGACCGCAGAGCAGGATGTGCGCGTCGACGGCGAACGGATCAGTTTGGGATAAGGCATGCCATTCGCGAACAACAATTTATGCGTGATCAACCTGGCGTTCCCGGACGTGTGCAACACGCCGACGCCGGTCGGTCCGATCCCGGTGCCGATGGTGAACATCGCGTTTTCTTGCACCCACATTCCATCGGTGATCAACGTCATCATCGGCGGTGGTATGGCGGAAAACTTGATGACTTTCGGCACGCTGTCGGATTTCGACGAAGCCGGTGCCGCCATGGGAGTGGCGTCGGGCACGATCATCGGGCCGGATCACGCCGTCGTTGGCAGTTTCAAAGCGCTGATCGGTCCGGCGCCGGGAACGAAAATGCTGTCGATCACGATTCAAAACACGGTCAATGCCCCGGGCGCATCGCTGTCGCCGGGACAAGTGCAAGTGATGATTTTGTCATAGAGAAACGCATGCTCGCTCAAGGACGATATTGGTGCGGTTTGTTGCTAGCGCTGCTTGCAGTCAACGGCTGTGGGCTGTTGTCGAAGTCGTCGGCACCGAAGAAAACATCGTTGAGCGCGATTCAGGTGATCGCCGAACCGGGCGCAAATCAAAACAGCGCGACCGCGCTCGACATCGTATTCGTTTATGACACCGCCACCGTCGATCTCTTACCGAAAAGCGGACCAACCTGGTTCGAAAACAAGACGCGTCTGTTAAGCGCGTTTCCGAAAGGAATCGATGTGGTTTCGCTGCAACTGCCACCAGCATTGACGGTCGCACCGGTCGCACTGCCGGCGCGCTATCGCGATGCCGTGCGCACATTGGCGTTCGCGAACTACGTCGTCGACGCCGGCCAGTACCCAATGGATTTAACCGCCTTTAAACACGCTGTGGTCCGGCTTCAGCCGACCGGCATCGTCTTCGGTGAAAAATGATCGCTTTCGCACGAGGTAATCAAGATGGACGCTAGCGCACGAATTCCGGAACCGCTGCAGTGGTACGAAGGCATGCTGCTGACGCCGCAACATTTTCAGCAAAGCGATATTTATTGGCATTCGCTGATGCGCCACATAATGATGCAGCTCGAACCGCATTACTGGGGTTTGATCGACGTCGACTTGGACGACGCCGCGATCAAGATGGGCAAGATACATATCAAACATGTGCACGCGGTGATGCCGGATGGTTTGACGGTGCAATACCCAGCGCCGGGGCAAAGCGAAGTGTTGTTCTTGGATGTATCTAACGACGCCGCGTTGCGCGCGAACAAGCCGCTCAAGATCCATCTCGCCGTGCCAGTGCGCGCGGAAGGCGCGGCCAGCAGCGCGAGCGCCATCCAGCGCTACGACTCGGTCAAAGGCGCGCTGGAAATGGACGAGAACACCGGCGAGAACCACGTGGAAGTGTGCCGATTGCGTCCGCGCGTGACCTTGCTCGCGGGCGACAAATTGCCGGCGAAATACATCACGCTACCGTTGCTGCAATTGCGCCGCGATATCGGCGGGCATTTCGATCTGACCGAGTTTCATCCGCCGCTGTTGCGCACCGGCGCGTCGCGATTCCTGGGCGATCCCTCTCTCATCCGGCAACTGCAGGCATTAGCCACGCGCGTGCGCGCGAAGGCGAAGGAGCTCGCGGGCACCGTAGGCACCGACGCCGGTTCCAATACCACCAACGTGTATCACAAAGAAGTTGTACGGCGATTGGCGGCGGCGTTACCGGTACTCGAAGTACTGGTGCGTGCGGAGACGACGCATCCGTTTCAGTTGTATCAAGCGCTGGCGCAGTTGACGGGAAACGTCGCGGGTATCGGCGCCGATCCGGTGCCGTTGTTGCTGGACGCCTATCAACATGACGACGCCGCCCCCGGATTCTTCAAAGCGATTCGTCACGTCGCGGCGATTCTGGCGAAACTCAACGCCGCTTACGAACTCGTCGCCTTCGAACGTCCGCGCAGTGAACTGTTTGTATGTCCGCTGGCACCGGCGGCGCGCACCGATCGTTTAATCATCGAACTCAAACCGCAAGCGGGACAAACACCACAAGCGTTGGCGCAATGGTTGGGGCAAGCCTTTGTCGGCGCCGAGAGCATGATCCCATTGCTGCGTCAGCGGCGCTTACCGGGTGCACGTGTGCGTCCGTTGCCGGCGGATCAGCTCGCCGCGCTCGGCGTCAGCGGCGGCACGCTATACGAAGTCATCAATCAAGCCATCGAGCAAGACGAGAAACTCGTGCCCGTCATTCAACCCGGCGCGCCGCTGCATATCCATGGTCCCGCAACGCAGCCGCCGGCGGCGATCGTGTTGTATTCGCCGAATCGCGCCGACAAAAAACCCGAAACCGCCGCCCGTGCCGCACATGTCTAGCGTCTCCACAAAACGAATATCCATGTTGGCACGCTTCGCTGAATTCTACGAAGAGGTGGCGCGTTTAAAACTGGCGATTCGCGACGGCCGACTGGCGTTTTATCTCGCTGGCGGCAACGAACCGATAGATGCGAACGGCAACGATCTGGCCGCGATGGTCAGTCAGCGGTTGAAACATATTCTTCACGAACAATACAAAGCCGTTAAACAGAGCAGCACCGAAGCCGAGGTCGAGATATACGAAATCGCGCGTTACGCGATGGCGGCATTGGCGGACGAGCTGTTCGTGCTCGATCTCGATTGGACGGGGCGCGAAGCGTGGGAACATCATTTGCTCGAACAAAGTTTGTTTCAAAGTTGCAACGCCGGCTACCAATTTTTCGTTCATCTCGACGAGTTGCTAAAAGCGCGCCTGCGCACGCCGCTGCAGGACGATCTCGCCGCGGTGATGTTGGCGGCGATCCAACTAGGCTTCCGCGGTCAACATCGCGGCCAGCATGGCGCGCCGACTCTCAAAAGCTATCGCGAACAAATTAGTCAATTTCTCGGTAGCGGTACAGCATCCGAACGTCCGGCGTTTCCGCAGGCCTACCAATATCGTTTAAGCGAACTCAACGGCGCGCGCTTGGCGCCGTTGGCGCTTTGGTATCGGCTGGCGGCGGTCGGGCTGTTGATTTACAGCCTGATCTCTACGTCGATCTGGCTAGTGATCGTCGAACGCTTTAACGATGTATTTAACGGCAATTAATAGCAACCTATGAACGAGATGGCTCAATCGTCGCCGGGAGTAACGCCGCTCACTATCGTGATCGTGGCGGCGGTCGTCATCGGCGTCTTGGCCATTATTCTCATCTTGCGCGCACGCAAACCGCTGCAGTTGCCTAAGTTGGCCGCGTCGACGGCGCAAGAAGCATCGGCGTGGAAAACAACCTGGCAGAAAGTACGCACGGCGGTGATGGAATTGATCACCACCGCACGCTACATCGGACAGCAGCGCGAATGGCGTTATCAAGCACCCTGGATCTTGGTCTGCGGCGAAACCGGCGCCGGCAAAACCAGCCTCACTGAATCGATCGGCGAAGATTTGCGACGCAGCAATATTTCTGCGCGTGAAGAAAAACTTCCGTTGCCGGATACGCGCTGGCATTTCTTAGATCATGGCGTCATGGTCGACGTCGACAGCGCGGCATCGTTCGATACCAAGAACGACGCCGAGGGAAAACGATGGCGCGGTATGCTGTGGGGACTGTGCGATCTTCGCCCGGAAAGGGCGCTCGATGGCGTCGTGTTAGTGCTGTCGGCGCGCACACTGCGGCACGGCAACGGCGCGGATCTGCAACGTCTGGCCCAGCAATGCCGCAATCAGTTATGGGACTTACAAGAGCGGCTTGAATTCACGTTCCCGGTTTACATTGCCATCACGCAATGCGATGCGATCGACGGATTCAGCGCGTATTGGAATAGTTTTCCCGAAACACGCCGCCAAGAAATGTTCGGTTGGTCCAATCCGTATTCGTTGGACACGGGGTTTACCGCCGACTGGATCAGCGAAGCGTTCGATCATCTCGGCGGTGGACTCAAGACACAACAGTTGGAAGCCGCCGCCACCGATCGGCACGTCGACCAAATAGACGAATTTTTTCTGTTTCCGCAGCGCTTCCGCGAACTACGAACGCCGTTGTGCACGGTGTTGACGCAAATATTCCGCGCCACCGCATATCAAACCAATGTATTTTTTCGCGGCGTCTACTTCACCGGCAGCGTTAGCGCCGGCGGCAGTATCGCGCCGCGACCGCGAACCGACGTCGCGTTCATCGCACATCTCACCTCGCAGAAAATCATGGCGGAGACGAACCTCGCGCGCCCGACGCGACAGGGCGTCTGGTCGCGACACCGGCTAATTCGGCGCGTGCAGTACGGTGCGCTCGGCGTTTTGACGCTCCTGTCTTTATCGCTCGCCAATGCGACATTCCAATTGCAACATCAAATCGAAACCCAAACGGCGGCGGTCTATTTAATAAAGAATCCGCAACGCGCCGCGCGCCAGAACGGCGGCTGCGTCGACAAACAAACGATTTACGAATTACTCGGCAATATCGCGTCGCTCGAAATCCATCTCACGTACCTCAGCATCCCGGCGTCGTGGTTCGACCGGCGCAGCGCGCGACGTGCCGCGCAATTTATTTCCGACGCGGCGTTTGAAGACGTTGTCTTTCCCGGCTTGGCGTGCCAACTCGAACAACGCGCTAAGGCGCTCGCCATCGCTGGCGATGCGGCGGCGGCCGATACGAATACCGTATCCAGTCCCGAAGAATTCCAGGCATACATCAACGAAGTACTGGCCTTCGAGCACAATCGCGCCCGATTCAAACGTATCGTCGGTTACGCGCAACGCGATCAAAGCGAAGAATTGCTGGAGAAGCTTGGGGAACTAGCGATTTATCTTTATAACGACCCGCTGCCGCCGAGCGTTTTTGAAAAGCACGGGCATCATCTGGAGGCCTTGGCGCGCACGGAGTACAAACGCGAACTCGCGGTGCCACCGGATATGACCCTGCGCGTGAGTAAAGGCATCGCGCGGCAGGTAGGACTCGTTCGGCATGAAGTCGACCGGCGCGTCGGCAACGGCGCGGAGTTGCTCGATGCGCTGAATCGGGAACAACCGCCGATACTGGCGAACGCGCAACTATTCGATCGCTGGCTGACGGATGTACGCAGCCGTTGGCTCGCGTCGAGCGAGCAGGCCAATCCTTGCCGCGAGATCGGCGATTCGTTGAATACGGCGCTCGACGAATTGACCAAACAATACGGTTACAACCGGGTACTGATGGATTTACCGCAGTTGTTCGATCGCGGACGCTGCTACGACCCCATCATGCGCAAACTCGCCGA
>JAHFQD010000258.1 GCA_023266455.1 Candidatus Muproteobacteria bacterium | reverse complement strand
GTAACGTCAGCATGCGTCAAATGCTGGAGGCCGGCGTGCATTTCGGCCACCAGACCCGTTTTTGGCACCCCAAGATGCGCCCGTATATCTTCGGCGAGCGCAACAAGATCCACATCATCAATCTCGAGAAGACGCTGCCGCTGTTCAATCAAGCGATCGACTTCTTGAAGAATCTCGCGCAAAACGGCGGCACGGTTCTATTTGTCGGCACCAAGAAGCAAGCCGGCGAAATCGTCGCCGAAGAAGCCACGCGCGCGGGCGTGCCGTTCGTGGGCCATCGTTGGCTCGGTGGCATGCTCACCAACTGGCGCACGGTGCGTCGCAGCATCGAGCGTTTGAAGAATCTCGAGGCCACGCTGGCTGATCAAGGTGTGTCCAGCAAACTCGGCAAGAAAGAAATCCTCGAACTCAATCGCGAGCGGATCAAGCTTGAGAAGAGCTTGGGCGGCATCAAGAACATCGATCGTCTGCCAGATGCGCTGTTCGTGATCGACGTCGGTCACGAATACATTGCTGTCGCGGAAGCGAAGAAGCTCAATATCCCCGTTGTCGGCGTGGTCGATTCCAACTGCAAACCGGACGGCGTGGACTACGTCATCCCCGGTAACGACGACGCGATTCGCGCGATCCGCTTGTACGCGGGCGCCGCGGCGGATGCGATCATCGAAGGTTCGTCGAATCGCCAGATGGCGATGGCGACTGGCGATGAAGAATATGTCGAAGTCAAAGACGAGCCGAAGGTTAAGATCGTGGCCAAGCGCAAGCCCGGCAAGATCGAGGACGCGGGAGAAGAACCCTCCGACGATAAATCCAAGGCCAAGCGCGCCGCGCACAAGGGCCAGACCGGTAGTACGGACGCCGAGTAATCACAACACGACAAGGGGGCATCGCCCCCTTGTTCGTATGGCGTTCGAAACATTTCGAGCGCTTCTTTTCGAATGAAGGAGTCTTCATGAGTATTTCCGCGAATCAAGTTAAAGAACTGCGCGAACGCACCGGCGCCGGCATGATGGAGTGCAAGGCGGCGTTGTCTGAAACTAACGGCGACATGAGCGCCGCAGAAGAATTGCTGCGCAAGAAAGCCGGCGCTAAGGTCGAGAAGAAGGCTGGACGCACGGCCGCCGACGGCGCCATCGGTATGTATGTCAGCGCCGATCGCAAGACCGCCGCGATTGTCGAGGTCAACAGTGAGACCGATTTCGTCGCCAAGGGCGACGACTTCATCGCCTACGCCCAAGCCATTGCCGAATGCGTGGCGCAAAACAATCCTGCCGACGTCGATGCGTTGTATGCATTGCCGCTGAAGAATGGCAGCGAGACGGTGAGTAAGACGCGCGAAGGATTAGTCGCCAAACTCGGCGAGAACATCGGCGTGCGTCGTTTTACGCTGTATCGCGCGAACGGCAACGGCCATATCGGTGGTTACGTGCATGGCCGCAAGATCGGTGTGCTGGTCGAACTCGAAGGCGGCAACGAAGGATTGGCGAAAGATCTCGCCATGCATGTCGCGGCTAGCCGGCCCGAATACATGACTAAAGAACAAGTGCCGACCGACGCCATTACTAAAGAAAAAGAAATTTTCGCCGAACAAGCGAAGACCTCCGGCAAGCCGGCGAACATCATCGAGAAGATGGTCGAAGGTCGTATCAATAAGTATCTCAATGAAATCACCTTGCTCGGCCAGCCGTTCGTGAAAGACCCGGACACCGTGGTCAGCGAATTGCTCAAGCGCAGCAATGCCAAGGCCAACCGCTTCGCGCGTTTCGAAGTTGGCGAAGGCATCGAAAAGAAGTCCACCGATTTCGCCGCCGAAGTGATGGCGACGGTAAAAGGGGCTTAAGTCTTGACGCGCCAATCGGACGGCGGGCCAGCGTATCGACGAATACTGCTCAAACTCTCGGGCGAAGCGCTCATGGGGGCTGGGGGCTACGGCGTTGATCGGCCCACGGTCGAACGCATCGCGCTTGAGATCAAATCCGTCGTCGACGCCGGTGTGCAGCTCGGCATCGTCGTCGGTGGTGGCAATATTTTTCGCGGCATGATGGGGACGGCGTCCGGCATGGATCGGGCGCAAGCCGATTACATGGGCATGCTCGCCACCATCATGAACGCTATCGCCCTGCAGGACATCCTCGAACATGTCGGCGTTCCGGCGCGCGTGCAGTCGGCGTTGCGCGTGGAGCAAGTCGTGGAGCCGTACGTGCGCCGCCGCGCGATTCGTCATCTCGAACGCGGACGCGTCGTTATCTTCGCCGCAGGAACCGGTAATCCGTTTTTCACCACCGACACCGCCGCTAGTCTGCGCGGCGCCGAAATCGGCGCCGACATCATGTTGAAAGCGACACAAGCGGACGGTGTTTACGATCGCGATCCACGCAAACACAAAGATGCGAAGCGTTACGACGTCGTTAGTTACGACGAGGTGTTGGAAAAACGTTTGGCGGTGATGGACGCTACCGCGGTGGCCCTATGCCGCGACAATAACCTTCCGGTGCGGGTGTTCTCGATCCACCGACCGGGTAGTTTGCTCAACGTAGTCCTGGGCGAGAGTGAAGGTACTCTCATGAACAGCGGAGCTTAAGCGGGAGAAATGGTATGACGGATTCACTCGATAAAGTTAAGAAAGATGCGGATGCCCGGATGCTGAAGTCCGTGGAGACGCTGAAAAACGATCTCGGCAAGATTCGTGCAGGTCGCGCGCATCCCGGTTTGTTGGACCAAGTCCGTATCGATTATTACGGTCAGAAATCGCCGCTGAGTCAGGTCGCCAATATCGTCGCTTCCGATGGGCGCACGCTTACCGTGACGCCATGGGACAAGAACATGATCGCCGCGATCGAAAAAGCGATTCGCGAATCCGATCTCGGATTGAATCCGGCGCCGTCCGGCACCGTGATTCGCGTACCGTTGCCGGCGTTGACGGAAGAACGGCGCAAAGAACTCGGCAAACACGTGCGCACCGAGGGCGAGACCGCACGCGTGGCGATTCGCAACGTGCGGCGCGACGGCAATCAGCAACTGAAGGATTTATTAAAGAAGAAGCTCATCACGGAAGATGAAGACAAGCGCGCCGAAGAGGCGATCCAAAAGGCGACGGACAAGTCCATAGCCGAAGTGGACAAGCTTGTCGCCGCCAAGGAACAAGATTTGATGCAGGTCTGATCTGCACATGGTCGCCCGGTCGTCCGCCGATCCATCCGATTCCCCGGTTCTACCGCGGCACGTCGCCGTGATTATGGATGGCAACGGCCGTTGGGCGCGTCGCCGCGTGTTGCCGCGCGTAGCGGGTCATCGCAAGGGTCAAGAGCGCGTACGCGAGTTGATCGACACTTGCGGCGAGAAAGGCATCGCGGGTTTGACGCTGTTCGCGTTCTCGAGCGAGAACTGGCAGCGCCCGGCGGACGAAGTGCAGACGTTGATGGAATTGTTCGCGCGTTCGCTGGAACAGGAAATCGACAAACTCCACCGAAACAAAGTTCGTTTTCGCGTCATCGGCGACGTCAAGCGCTTCGACGCGAAATTGCAAAAAGCGATTACCGATGCCGAAACACTGACGGCGAATAATACCGCGCTAAATCTAACCATCGCCGCTAACTACGGCGGTCATTGGGACATCGCACAAGCCTGCGCCGAACTGGCGCGCCAGGTTGCAGCGGG
>JAHFQD010000020.1 GCA_023266455.1 Candidatus Muproteobacteria bacterium | reverse complement strand
ATGGCAGCGCGAGAGCGCGCTGATGCCGGTGGCGCTTTATATCGACGCGGCGCAGGTCGATCGCGCCGGCAACGCACAAGCCACGGCCATCCACCGTTTGTTCACCAGCGGTTTGGGCATGGTGTTTCTCGATACGCGCGAACCGTGGCCGGATCTGGTGAAAGATAGCGTGCTGCTCGACGTTGCCAAACCAACGCCGGAAGAACAGAAAGAAGCGTGGGCACAAGTCCTCGGCGAGGCGGCGACCGACAACGCCCCGCGCTTGGCGGCGCAGTTCAATTTCAACGTACCGACGATTCAATCCATCGCGTCGATTTGTCTTCAGGGCGATCACGCGAATTTGAGCGACGCACTCTGGAAGGAATCACTACGACGCGCGCGTCCGTCGCTCGATCAGTTAGCGCAAGGGTTAGACGCGAAGGCGGGTTGGGACGATATCGAACTGGCGGCGACGGAGAAGAACCTGCTGTATCAAATCGCCGAGCAAGTGCGCACGCGCGGCGCGGTGTATGACAACTGGGGTTTTCGCGAACGTATGAATCGCGGCTTCGGCATCAGCGCCTTGTTCGCCGGCGAAAGCGGCACCGGCAAAACTATGGCGGCCGAAGTCATCGCCAACGAATTGGGATTGTTGCTCTACCGCATCGATCTATCCGCGGTCGTCAGTAAATACATCGGCGAGACTGAAAAAAATCTGCGCAAACTGTTCGACGTTGCCGAAGACGGCGGCGCGATTTTATTTTTCGACGAAGCCGACGCGTTGTTCGGTAAGCGCAGCGAAGTGAAAGATAGCCACGATCGCTATGCCAATATCGAAATCAATTATTTGTTGCAGCGCATGGAGGCGTATCGCGGCTTGGCGATTCTCGCGACCAACATGAAAGGAGCGCTTGATAATGCGTTCCTACGGCGGTTGCGTTTCATCGTCAATTTTCCGTTTCCTGGCGTCGCGGAGCGCAAGGCGATTTGGCAGAAAGCGTTTCCGCGTCAAACCCCGTTGGGAGCGTTCGATTACGACCGCCTCGCCAAATTCAATCTCACCGGCGGCAGCATCCATAACATCGCACTCAACGCCGCGTTCTTGGCGGCGCGCGTGGGTACGAAAGTCACGATGTCTCTCGTGTTGGACGCGATGCGCACGGAATTTCGCAAACTCGAAAAGCCGATTAACGAAGCGGAATTTCGTTGGACCGAACCGGCGGCGGTGGCGACGGTATGAACCTCAATCTGCACATCGAGCGTCTAGTGGTAGATGGACTGGATGGCGCCGCGTTAGACAGCGATGCCATCGGCGCAGCGGTGCAGCGAGAGTTGGCGCGATTACTCGGTGACGGTGCGCCGTCGTTGGCGCAAGGGTTTAGCGTTCATCGGGCGCGCGCAGAGCCGCTGACGCTGAACGCGAACGCTGGTGCGAATCCGATCGGTCGCGGCATCGCGCGTTCGGTTTACGGCGAGTTGAATTCCGGAGCGAATAATCGCGACGCCGGAGAACAATCGTGACTGTGCGCGCCGCCGCCGTCGCCGCGACTGTCGCACCGGCTCCGCAATCGGGACCGATGGTGTTGCAGCGTCAATGTGCCTGCGGGAATCGAACCAATGGCAACGCGGAGTGCGAGACCTGCGCCAGTAAGAAAAAGTTACTGCAGCGTAAATCCAGCGGCGGTTCCGGCATCGGTCAAATTCCATCTATCGTGAATGAAGTGTTGCGTGGACCGGGTCGACCGCTCGATAGCGGCATGCGCGCTTTCATGGAGCCGCGTTTCAATCACGACTTCGCGCACGTGCGCATTCACACGGATACGAAAGCCGCGGAGTCCGCAAAGGCGGTGAACGCGTTGGCTTACACCGTCGGTCGCGACGTGGTCTTCGGCACGGGACAATACATGCCCGGTACGCACACGGGCCGACGCTTGTTGGCGCATGAATTGACGCACACGATTCAGCAACGCGGCGCTTCGTTGGTTGGTGAGTTGTCTATTGGAGACGCCTATGCATCGGGCGAGGTGGAAGCGGATCGCATCGCCGACGCCGTGCTGACGGGAGAAACCGCGACGCCGCGTATCGCGACCGCGCCGCAAGTTCAACGCCAGGAGACGGGCGTCGCCGAGACCGCCGAAAGCAGTGGCTCGGCATTCGGTCCTTACGACGGTTGCGGAGCTTCTCGCGAACAAGTGGAGCACGCGCGCACCGAGTCGGCGCGACTCGTCGGGCGTGCATTGGTCTTACTCGATGAACAGCATCTTTCGCAAGCCGGGCCTCTACTAGCAGCGCATTTTCATCTCGATTCGAGTCAGCCGGAAAGCCGTGCCGATCTGCAATTAATTCGCGATCAGTTCACGCGCATGCAGCAAGCGTTGAATTCCGGTATTCGCATTTTCTGTCGCGCAGCGCCGTCGCCGGTAGGTGGCACGCGCTCGCCGTTCCCTGTGGATTCGGATTGTCGCGGCGGTGGTAGCGGCGTTCCGCTCGCCAACTCGACGTCGTGTGCCGCCGGCAACGCGACCGCCACGGTGAGTTTGTGCGAAGTGGCAGTGACGGAAATGTTTCATCCGTTGACCAAAACCTTGTTGCACGAATTCGCGCATATCGCTTGTGACGGCAATCCGCAGATTCGCTCGGGCGGGTCAGCGGGACACGAGGTTTACTACGAAGGTCGGCTTCCCGGTGCGGAAACGAACGTTCTCGTTAACGCGGACTCGTATGCGTGGTTCGCCATGGAGGCGGATCGCGTCGCGGGCGACGCCGGCGGATCGACGACTGGCGCACATTCAGGGAACGATCACACCGGTTGGGGCGTGATGACGGGTGTCGGCGGCGCGTTGGCTGTCGCGGGCGCAATTGGTTTGGGATATGGCGTCAGTCAGGGCAGCGACGCCGGCATCGGTTTAGGCATCGCCGGTTTAGCGTTGGGCGCGGTCGGTCTGGGTGTCGGTATCGCTGGCTTGCTTGGCGCGTTCGACAGTAACGAACAGGCGCACACCGACAGCAGCAGCGCCGCGCGCGCCGCGCCGGAGCGCACTACACCGGCGACGGTGTCAGAACTTTCTTCGATGTCGGCATGGCAACTCGCGCAGTTACCAGAGTCGGCGTTCGCCGCCAGTGGCGCGGCGGCGACGGCCGATAGCGCTGGCCCAAACCTGGCAGATTATGCACGTGCTTGGCGTTTGGTGCGCTGCATTCGCGACCTCGTTCATCTCACCGTCGATCCCGACACCGCGGGTCAACTCGGACGCGATCCGAACGCGGCGGAATGGCAGGTGCTGCGTCAAACGCTGTCGCAAATTCTCGCGCATTCCAACGTCGGCGCCTTGGTGCAAGGACCGGGTGGGCGCGGCGACGTTGGTACGCCGGCGATGGCGAATCGAGTGCGGGTTCTCAATCGCGTCGAATGGGGCGTGAAACGTTTTCAGCTTGAGAACTTGGTGTCGAGCATCGGCGCTGGTGCGGATCCGTTCGTACAGCAATGGTGGGCGGAAGCGCAGTGCGGCATTCATCCCGGCGCGTCGCCGCACATCGTCGATCAAGAACGACGTATGGCGGTGTTCCATCAGAAAGTGATGGAAGGCGGACTCGGTAGCGGCGGTTTTTATTTTCCGCCGGACGATACGATTTACATCGGCGAATCGATGATGACGATGCTCAACGGCACCGGCGCGGAGGCTGCCGATGCGCGCATGATCGCCGGTCACGAGATGGTGCATTTCGTCGGCGGACGCGAACGCACGCGTCAGGCGTTCATCGATTATTTCCACGACGAGCATTGGATTTGTTACTGGTCCGCATTCGAAGAAGGCATGGCGGAAATCACCACGCGCGATTCGCTCAATAGCGGACAGTCGGGCACCGATCGTGGCTATGAGCAGTTCGTACAGTTGATGCGCCAGATCATGACCGCGCTCGGCGAAGATCGCGTACGCCGCGCGTATTTCACCGGTGCGCCCGATCGCGAAATTTTCGAACAGTTGCGGACGGGCTTGCCCGCGCATATGGATCCCGGTTTACCGCCGGTTTGCAGAACGCCGGTAACCGGCGGCGCGGCGCCATGAACCGTCATCACGCGCAACGGCCATCGACTTCGGCGTCGCCGAAATTGTCCAACGTGTTGGGAACGATCGATCATGCGTTGCAACGGTCGTCAGGCCGTCCGTTGGAGACGACGACGCGAGCGTTGATGGAGTCGCGGCTCGGCGCGGATTTTTCCGGCGTCCGTGTACATGCTTCGACGCCGAACGCGCAGGCGCTGGGATCCTCGACGGATAACGTAGAGCGCGAAGCGGATCGCGTCGCGACATCGCGCCAAGCGCCGGCGTCGAACGCTGCCTCCATGGATCTTTCCGCGGTTCGGGTTCACACCGATCATGTCGCCGCATCGTCCGCGCACGCGCTCGGCGCACGCGCTTACACGCTCGGCAGCCATGTCGTTTTCGCGCCCGGTCAATATGCGCCGTCGACCGAGTGGGGCCAACGCGTATTGACGCACGAACTCGCGCACGTCGCGCAGCAGAACCGCGCGGCGGACGCCGCGGTCGTGCGCCGCTTCACCGAGTTCAGTACGGATCAACAAACCACCGGTCAATCGAGCGGCTGGAAACATCCTGAAGGTAATAAATTGCGCGTCTCTGACGATGGCTTATTGGCCGCGGAAGACAACGGTTGGGGTCCCGGTCTTACCAAACGTGCTTGGGCGATTCCGAGCAAACTTCCCGACTCCAACAAAATTCTCGCGGAACAAAAATCCGTCGCGCAGCTGCGTTTGAAACGCGGCGGACAATCGATTTCCGGTCAAGCGCCGGGCGGCAGCGATACGTTCACGTTGCAGGAAGTAGAGCCGATCAAACGAAAAGGCGGCGGCGATAGCGGCACGGCCGGCGGTGTGGTCGGCGGAATTGCCGGCGGTTTGGGTGTCGGCGCCGCGGGCGCGTATGCCGGTTTCAAACTGGGTGGCGATAGTCAGAAAGGTCAGATCGCTGGTGCGATCATCGGCGGCGTACTCGGCGCGGTCGGTGGTGCGATCGGTGGCGCTTATGCGGGAGCCGCGATCGAGAAACATCATCGAAAATTCAAACTCGCGTCGGATTGCGGCACGGCGGCGCGCGAAGTGATGGGCAGCGAGCCGGAAGGAAAGAAAGATGTTTGCGTGTTGCGTGGACCGGGCGACACCGAAGAAAACCTCACGCCGCGTCCGTATCACGGCGGCAATCCGACCACGCCGGAAGAATGGTCGGAAGAAATTTATCGCAAAGAATTCGGCGCCGGGTTGACGCGCGCCGAGTTGTACGCGCGTTACAACGCGCTGTCGGATGCGGATAAGGACGCGTTCGATCGCAAGTACGGCATTAATAAGTATGCCGTGCCGCACGTCGGCCAAGGCATCAGTATTAGCACTGAAAAAGACATGCCGGGTTTTTCGTCGAGTGGTTTCACCTGGAATTTTCACTACGCCGCGCCGGTGCTGGAAAGCGGGCACGACTACATCACGCTTGAAAGCGCGGCGGGTTGGGGCGCGAGCGATTGGATCTTTTTCATGTATGGCCCCGAGTCCAAGGCGCAGTCGTTCCATGAGTTCCAAGGCTCGACTGGGACGCATGGGAGCAAATTCTCCTCCATGGTCGTCAAGCCGGCGCCCTGATATGCAGAACGATACCGACCAAGTGATGACGCGTGCCGATCTCGATCGATTCGATCGGCGGCGTGTCACCGTCGTCGGTGTCTATCGCGCGATAACGCAGCCGATCAAAGGCGCGCACCAACGCGACGCGGAAAAAGATCGTGCGGTATTGCAACTCGACGACGGCACCGAAATTTTTCTTGAACCGCTCGATTCGTTGCAGTCGCGGCGCGCCGCCGCCGAAACGCGCGAATTCGATGGCAAGCGCGTTTGCGTCGAAGGAACGGCGCATGCGCTGATGCCGGCGCGGGGAGAGAGTCTTGTCGCGCCTTGTCTGGTCGAGGTCACGTCTATCTGTGAGGACAGACCGCGATGACGGCGCGACGCGCATCGACATCGAATGCGCCGCCGCGCAAACCGGCGAACGGCGCCGGCGCGCGCGTGCCGGCAATTGTGCACGATGTGTTGCGTACGGCTGGGCAACCGCTCGATGCGCCGACGCGCGAGATCATGGAGTCGCGGTTCGCGCATGATTTCAGTCAAACGCCGGTTCAGGTCGCGCGTTCGGCGTTGACCTTGGGATAGGTCGACGATCGTCATGAACAGGAAGCGGATCGAGTCGCCGACGCGTTCGTTCGACAACCGGAAACGCGAAACACGTCGACGCCGATTGAAGCGCGCGGGCAAAATTTCAATCAAGTTCGGATACACGCCGATGCGCAAGCGGCGTCGTCGGCGCGTGCGGTCAATGCGCGTGCCTATACCGTGGGATCGCACATCGTTTTCGGCGAAGGGCAGTTCGCGCCACGGTCGGTGTCGGGACGTCAATTGTTGGCGCACGAACTGACGCATGTGGCGCAGCAAGGTTCTGCCGGAACCGTGCTGCAGCGTTGGAATATCTTCGACCAAATAAAAGGTTTGTTTGCGGGCGACGATTTCGATGTGAAGACGCTGCACGAGTACATCGATTTCATCGGTAAGAACGGTATCGAAGATCACACCGACAGCGATAACAAAGCGCGTGCGGTGGTGAAACGCTGGAACAACGGCGACACCGATTTCGTTCTTACGCCGCGTCTGAAAATTCTGCTGATCAAAGAAATGCAGTCCGGTTTCACCGGTAACGACGATGAGCGCGCCATCTTGACCTTGTTGCGCGGCAGCGCGCACGCGGAACTCGAAATTATTTTCGGCGCCGATGGCGTCGATCCGAAGGATTTGGATTCGGATTTCCAAGGTGCCGAGGAGAATGAGCTGCGCGGTTTCTACGACGTGCAGTTCGAAGGTGGCCATGAAGCGGTTCTGAAAGGCGAACGAAAACTCAAACCCGAAGTAATGCTGCAAATTCGCAGCGGCTATTCCTGGGCAAAGTTGCAAGTGATGCTCGGCCAGCGCACCACGCGCATCGAGACCACGCTGCGCGGCGTAGAAGAAGCCAAGCGCGAGGGTACCGGTAGCGACATGGCGCATGCCGACGCGGCCGATATCTATCAAGAGCTGCAAGGGTTAACGGCGCCGGAACGCGAACAGGCGATGCATGATCTGGCTGCCGAACGCGTGCGCACGGACGAGCGCTTGAGCGACATTGAATTCAAGATGCTCGAAAAAGAAACGAAAGAGCTGAAATGGAATAAAGCGGTAACCAATGCCGCGGTGCTGATGATCGATTTTGTCTTGCAAGCGCTGTATCGCGACGTCGCATTGGCGGCGCCGAAAGGCGACAAAGCGTTCGCGAAAGAAACGACACCGTTGAACGCGGAACAGGAAAAAGCAGCGCAAGCGGCGCTGTTGCCGGTGAATCGCGCCAAAGGAAATTTCGTCGACACGCTGCCGGAGGAAAAACAAAGTTACGGCCAAAAAATCGAGGCGCGTATACCGGGTATCGTCGATGAATCGTACAAAGAAAAAGTCGGGACGCATACCGAGGCCGAACACGATGATGTGTCCAAGGTGCATCAACTTTCCGAATTAGAGCGCGTCGGCAAAGCTAGTCAGAAAGAAACCGATCGCGTCTTCGGCAAATTCAAAACTGGGCCGGAATTCAAAGCCGACAAGTTCGACAAAAAAGGCAAAGCCGTCACGCGCGGAAATATCCACGATGTTTGGCAGCGCGAACAGTCGCGACTCAAAGACGATCCGAATTACAAAAATCAGTCGGCGCAGTTTTGGATGTTTTATTTAATCCATAACGACGATCAAGTGCAGCGCATCAACTTCAAACACAACGCCACGCCGAAGTTCGATCAAGACGGCAAACCGTTGAACGATGAAGGCAAAGCAGTGCGTGAAGTCGGCAACCGATTCATCAACACCGACGACAACGCCAAGCGTTTGTTCGACATCGGCCGCGCGTGGACCGCGTTCTCCGGCGGCGGACATATTTCGGTGCAAGTGTTCAAGAATCCGGATGCGCGTGAAGATCGACGATTCATGTGGAAATCCTTCTACGTGATGATTCATGAGTATTTACACACGCTGAAGGACGAAAGGTATAACACGTACGCTGAAAAACTCGGCGGCGAGCACACCAATGAAGGCGGTACCTTGCTCGAAGGTGTCGATTCGTTGTTCTCGGAAACGGTATGGACCAGCGCCAAGCCGCGTGCCTCGCAACCGGAAATTCGCGAAGCCGTGGAACCGGAAGCGGTGCAGGCTGGCGAGCCGTACGACGAAAGTTTGCTGCCGGAGGTTCCACCCGCGGGGCGTTACGACACGTATCGGAACGCCGTCAAACTTGCGGGTGCCGTCGGCATTCGCAATTTATATGGCGCTTATTTTTACGGCGATCTGAAATTAATCGGAGGCAAGTTGCCGTGAGCCGACGATCGCTAAAACCAGGCGTCCTATGAGCGCGAACCGAAACGGCATCACTAACGGTCTCAAGGGCGCGAACGCCGACATCACGCGTGTGTCGCAGCCGATGCTGCAGCGTCGCTGCGCTTGCGGCAATCGATCGTCATCGGGCGGCGAATGCGAAAGTTGCGCCGATAAGAAAACGGCCTTGCAGCGAAAATCCGAAAATAATTCCGTCGGCGATGTTCCGCCGCCTGTGCACGACGTTTTGCGCGCTTCCGGAAGGCCGCTAGACGGTGCCACGCGTGCTTTCATGGAACCGCGCTTCGGCCAGGACTTCAGCAGCGTGCGCGTGCATACCGATTCGAAAGCGGCGGAGTCGGCGCGCTCGGTCGACGCGCTCGCGTATACCGTCGGCAATAACGTCGTGTTTGGCGCCGGTCGTTATGCGCCGCACACCGGCGCCGGCAAAAAATTATTGGCGCATGAGTTGACGCACGTCGTGCAGCAATCGGGCGCGTCTACGTCGGCTATGCAGTCGCAGTCGTTGCGACTCGGTGCTAACAACGACCCGCTTGAGCGCGAAGCGGATCAGCAAGCGGATCGGGTGGTCGATGGTCCTGGCGGCGTGGTTAACGCGTCGGCGGCGATGCCATTGGTGCAACGTCAGAGCGCTGGTGGCGGTGCGGCGACGTCAACGTCAACAACACCACGCGATACGCATGCGCCGTCGACCGCGACGCCGGACGTTTCGTCGCCGCGCACGCACACGACGTCCAATTACGGCTTGGGCATTTTCGAAAGCGACTTGCGCTCGTTCACCGCCGGTGCGCCGTGTTTGTTAACACTGCGCATGAACTTGAGTTTCGATTTCGTCGACTCGCCGGCGGGATTCCCTGGCAGCGGCGTCACTGGCGCGCCGACGCGCACCGCGTGGAGCCCGACAGAACAGAACGCCTGGATTAGCGCTTTCGTGCGCGCGGTGACCAGCCGTTGGAGTTATCGCTATCCGTTGGTGGTGACGAACGCCGCTGATTCGAATTGCCTATGGGCGAGCAGCGTTTGCGATCGCGCGATGGCGCGTGTGGAAGTGATTCCGGTGGTCACTGGCGCCGACGCCGTGGTTCACGTTTCGCGCGCGTCCGGTTATCGCTCTCGCGCCGGATATGGCAATGCTTATTTGGACCAAGGCGATACCCAGCCAGATTCCGGCGGGCAAGTCGCGGTCGAACACGAATTTGGACATATGTTGGGACTCGATCATTCCAATCCCGCTTGCCAGAGCACGTCCACGGGACCCGCCGCCGATCCGGGGCGTTCCGAATGCTATGCGGGAACGCCGGAACAAACCGCCGACATCATGGGCAGTGGTTCAATCGTGACCCCACAGGACTATGCCCCGTTCGTGGCGGAAATGAATTACTACACCACGCCTTGTACCTGGCGCACCGAAGGTTCGGCGCCATCGCCGCCGTCGCAACCGTTCGGCCATGCCGGACTCGTAACCGGTTCGATCGTCGGCGCCGTCGGCGGCGCGGTGATCGGCGGAGTATTGGGGAACAACACGCCGCTCGGCGCGGCTGGTGGCGCAGTGATTGGCGGGCTGCTCGGTTTAGGTGGCGGCATGATCGTGGGCGCGATCGCCGATGCGGTGTCGTCATGAGCTCCACTAACGCCGCCATGGGCATTGCGCGGAACACGGCGAGCAACGTCGAGAGCGCTACCGCGACGCATTCGCCGATGTTGCGGCGCCGTTGCGATTGCGGGAGTCAAACGTATGGCAGCGCTTGCCAAACTTGCGCGCAGAAAAAATCTTTACGCCGTAAACCAAACGGCGATTTTGCCGGCGCGGTTCCGAACGCTGTACACGACGTGTTGCGTTCGCCAGGGAGAGCGCTGGACACGGATGTACGTGCGCAGATGGAGCGAGGATTCAACCAAGACTTCAGTCACGTTCGTCTGCATACCGATATGAAGGCGGCTGAATCCGCGCACGCGGTGAATGCGCGCGCTTATACCGTGGGGCGCGATGTCGTTTTCGGCGCTGGCGAATATTCGCCGAAGCTCGATACCGGACGCCGATTGATCGCGCACGAGCTAGCACATGTCGCGCAACAGGGAAACGCATCGTCGACGGTGGACGATATCGAAATCGGCGAGGCGAATGATCAACACGAACGCGCCGCCGACGTGGCGGCGGACGCAGTGACGTCGACGGGTCGAACCGCCGGTGTTGCGAGAACGCTAGCGACGCCGCGTTTGCAGCGCTCGGCGTTGAGTGCCGTTGGCGATGTGTTGGCGTTTCCCTTCGTCGCGCTCTATCGCTTGTTCGGAGGTGAGTATTACCACAAGGAAACTTTGCAAAAATATCTAGCCGATCTAAAAAAACGCGGCGATATCGAAAACAATTACGACAGCGATAATAAAGCGCGCGCCTGCGTTAAACGCGAGGGCGAGCTTGGTCCGTACGACACCAATACCAAAGTGTTGCTCATCCGCGAAATGCTCAAGGGCTACACCAGCGGCAGCGATGAAAAATCGATCACCGCCTTGCTGCGACGCGCATCGGATGCGGAGCGTGCACAGATCGTTAATACCGTCGGACGCGACCGCATTTGGAGTAATTTCAGCGGCCGTAATCGCCGCGTCGTCGAGGCGGTCACGCTGGCGGCGGCCGATGCGAAGGGTGTCGCGCTCATCACGCGTTTCCGAAATATGTCGGCAGATGATTTGCAAGATTACGTCAGTAACGCGCTCGACGCCGACGTGAAAGCGGCGGCGCAACGCGCGGTGATGCTGCAAAAGATCACCGCGCCGGTGCCGCCGGACGCCGCGGTGAGCGCTGCCGGTGTCGCGTCTTTTCAAATCAACGGCATCGACATCGAAGCGCAACCGGACACCACCAGCAACGACGAGAAACTGCGCAATCGCGCGGTTACCCAGTTCGGTTTCTTCCTCGATAAGAGCGCGAGCGCTCAGGTCGACGCGGCGACGAACACGGTCAACTCGTTCACGCCGCCGCACATGTTGGCCAGAGTACAGACCCTCTTCGGACCGGGTTACGACCCAAGCGGCCGTTCCGGTTATGGCCGTGGTACGACCAGCGAAGACGTCGGTAAGGGTGATACCTCTCTGCGTTTCCATGAAAGTCGTCACGCTCAGGATTGGTTCGATTTCATCGCCGCCAATGCGCCGCCCGTTTTCAAAGGACAAATCGGCATGTCTTGGGAAGATTTCGAAAAGACGCAGACGCAGCTCGAAGACGACATCGTGAAATACAACAAACAGGCCTCGGATTATTCGGTCAAGAAAACCGATTGCCCAGGCACGGCAGTTACCGAAGAACAACTACAGCCGTTCGGATTGACCGCGGCGATTTGTCATGAGCACTGATCGATGAGTGGAAAATTTTTCTCGCGGCGCATTAAAGAATGGCTACCTTCGCTGATGAAGCCGAAAGCCGGATCGTTGCTGCAGCGAAAAGCAATGAGCGCGGAAACCGACACCGGTGTGCCACCGATCGTGAACGACGTAGTGCAGTCGTCGGGTAAGCCACTCGATGTGGGTACGCGTACGTTTATGGAGCAACGTTTCGGACATGACTTCAGCGAAGTCCGAATTCATAACGATACCGACGCCGCTAAATCGGCACGGGCGGTGGACGCGCGTGCCTATACCGTTGGCAAGGACGTCGTCTTCGGTTCTGGCGAGTATTCGCCGGCGACGGAATCCGGTCGGCGTTTGATGGCGCACGAGCTCGCGCACACAGTGCAGCAAGGTTCCGCGTCGGCGGCGTCGGAACT
>JAHFQD010000257.1 GCA_023266455.1 Candidatus Muproteobacteria bacterium | reverse complement strand
CTGCCGATCAAGGTTTACTATCCGAACAACGGCGTGATCGAAGAGTTCGTCAATCAACACGGACCGAACGCGTTTTACGAAAGCGTCGATCTGCGCAAACGTTGCTGCCACATCCGCAAAGTCGAGCCGCTTAAACGCGCGCTCACCGGAAAGAAAGCGTGGATCACCGGTCTGCGCCGCGAACAAGCGACAACTCGTACCCTACTGCCGTTCTCGGAATTCGATCAAGGCAACGGTCTACAAAAATTCAATCCGCTGGCGGATTGGACCGTGCTCGACGTGTGGACCTACATCCGCGAGTTCGACGTTCCGTATAATGAACTGCACGATCATCATTTCCCGAGCATCGGCTGTGCGCCCTGCACGCGCGCCATCACCCCCGGCGAAGATATTCGCGCCGGTCGCTGGTGGTGGGAAAATCCGGATTCGAAAGAATGCGGCTTGCACGTCGCCGCCGATGGCAAACTCGTCCGTAAGGGAGCGACGAAGACATAACGCGAGCGACTCGATAAAAAAAACGGCGGCCAGTGGCCGCCGTTTTTTTTGAACCTCGACGCTTTATCCCGCCGCTTTCAACGCTGTTTTGAGAACGTCGGCGACGCGCTCGACGTACACCAGCGGCATACCGGGGTAGATCGGCAACGACAGCACTTCGCTCACCGCTTGTTCCGAAATCGGCATGCTGCCGCACGCGTAACCGAGCGATTGATAAACGTCTTGCAGATGCAACGGGTGCGGGTAATACACCGACGACGCGATTTTGTTGTCGGTTAATACTTGGCGCACACGATCGCGGTTCTTGACGCGAATCGTGTAGATATTGAACGCATGCCGCCCATACGAGGGCCGCGCCGGTAAACCAATGCCGAGCGCGGACAAACAACGATCGTACTCCGTCGCCACGACAGTACGCGCAGCGATATCGCGTTCGATATGCCGCAACTTGATACGCAACACCGCCGCCTGGATTTCATCCAAACGCGAGTTGTAGCCGATCTCGTTGTGCATGTACGCCTTGTAGGCGCCGTGATTGCGCAACCGCCGCAAACGCTCGTTGATATCGTCGCGGCCGGTAGAAATTAAACCGCCATCGCCGTAGCAGCCGAGCACTTTCGTCGGATAAAAACTGAATGTCCCCGCATCACCGAAACTACCGACGCGTTTATCGCCAATCATGGCACCGAACGCTTGGGCGCAGTCTTCGATCACCGCCAAATTGTGCTCGCGGGCGATCTTCATAATCGCGTCCATCTTCGCCGGATAACCGTAGAGATGGACTGGGATAATCGCCTTGGTCCGCGGTGTAATCCGTTCGCGAATCCGTTCGGGATCGATGTTGTAGCTGTCCGCTTCGATATCGGCGAATACCGGCTTAGCACCGACCAAGGTCACCGCTTCCGCCGTGGCGAAGAACGTGAACGGCGAGGTAATGACTTCATCGCCCGACCCGATATCCAGTGCGCGCAACGACAAGATCAGCGCGTCGGTTCCATTAGCGCAGCCGATGGTGTGCGCGGCGCCGGTGTAGGCGCCCGCTTCTTTTTCGAAGGCAGCGACATTAGGGCCGAGCACGAAAGCGCCGCTTTGACCGGCGACGCGGATGGCATCGAACCACTCGGCTTCAAGTTCTTTGTATTGCGCCGATAAATCGAGGAACGGAACCGCTTTTACGTCATGCATGCGTGAATCTTCTCCCTCACAAGTAACGCCACTCTCAATGCTTCGAGACCCACGCGCCCGGTTACGAGCGGCGGTTGTCCCGTGCGCACGGAGCGCACGAAGTGTTCGAGTTCGGTATCGAGCGGTGGGCGCGGCTGGATATCGACCGATTGATTAACGATCTTCGGCCACTCGCCGTCCGCTGATTTTTGCGCGTACGAAATTTCCAACTTCTGTTCGATATAGTCGAGCCCATAATAATGCGCGTCGCCGAAAATCCGAATGCGGCGAAATTTTTTATTCGACACACGACTCGCGGTCACATTGGCGACGGCGCCGTTCTCAAATTCCAAACGCGCGTTGGCGATGTCGACGTGATCCGTCACGACCGGAATACCGGTGGCGGCGACGTTCTTCAACGGCGACTTCACCAACTCCATCACGATGTCGATGTCGTGAATCATGAGATCGGTCACGACGTCAACGTCGGTCGCGCGTGCCACGAACGGGCCGAGCCGATGCACTTCGATGAAACGCGGATTCATCGCCTGCTCCGCCAGCATCATGACGCCGGCGTTGAAGCGTTCGATATGACCGACTTGAAAAATGACATCGGCGCGATCCGCCAACTCCACCAGCTTCTGCCCTTCTTCGATCGAAGGCGCGAGCGGCTTTTCCATCAGCATGTGTATGCCGTTTTCAAGAAACGGACGCGCGACTTCCAAATGCGCGCTGGTCGGCACCACGATGCTAACGGCGTCGACTTCGCCGATCAGTTTGTTGGCGTCGGTATAAGCCGTGCAACCATGATGCGCGGCGATATCGCGCGCCGCGTTGGCATCCACGTCCACCACGCCGACGAGCTCGACATCGGGCATCGCGGCGTAGATACGCGCGTGCAGTTTGCCGAGATAGCCAACGCCGACGACGCCGACGCGAAGCGGCTTGGCACCGGACGTCGGTAAGTTCGGGGAAAGCGCCATGAAAACGTTGTTATAAGTGCGGAATAAGGATGACGGTAAGCGCAGGATTATACACACGCCAAGCCGGCGTTGTCGCGACGTGTAGCGGCTAGGGAGCGCTGCCGACCTGACGCCAGGTCTTTGAATCCAGGAATACGCGCAGCAGCCGCGGATCGACCTTCCCCTGTTTAGCCTCGGCTTCAAGCACCGCCAAGGCCCGCTCGGGCGCCAGCGCGGTTTTATACGGCCGGTCGCCGGCCGTGAGGGCGTCGTAAATATCGGCGATGGTCATCATGCGCGATTGGATCGGGATGGCGTCCCCGGAAAGATGATGCGGATAACCGGAGCCGTCGAGTTTTTCGTGATGCGCGCCAGCGATGATCGGCAAGTTTCGCAACGGCTGCGTCCAAGGAATTAAATTGAGAAACGCGAAAGTATGCGACACATGCGATTCGATCTCGAGACGCTCGTTCGGATTGAGGCTGCCTTTAGACAACGCTAAATTCGCGAATTCGAATTCTTCGAGTAACGGCAATTCTTCATCGTGCTCGCCCGGGAACCGCATCTGTAACAACCGCTTGAGTCCGGACGACACCGTGACCTGCGACACGGTCGGTTCGTTCGCCGCCACGACGATATCGATGTATTCATTCAGCTTGGCGCACTCGGCCGCCAAGGCTTGTTCGATATCTCGTTGTTGGCGCGCGCGTTCGGCGTCGTCCATCGGCTGCGCGTACAGCGCTAATAATTTTTTATACGCGCGCCGTTGCAAACTGGCGCGCGCCAAATGAAAACGCGTTTGCACCAATTCCAACCGTTCTGGATAGAGCTTCTTCGCTTTCACCAACACGTTCTCGCGCACGCCGACTTTACCGAAATCGTGCAGCAGCGCGGCATAGCGCAGCTCGCGCATTTGCTCGCGCGTGAAGGTGACCTCGCGCAGACCGTCACTCTCGGCCCGATCGACCGCCATCGCCAGCGACTCGGTTAAGTCTGCCACGCGAAACGAATGACCCGCGGTCGACGGGTCGCGCGCTTCGATGGCGTGCACGGAG
>JAHFQD010000019.1 GCA_023266455.1 Candidatus Muproteobacteria bacterium | reverse complement strand
GCCGGCATGGTCGAGCTCGCCCGCGTACTCGGCGGCGGTATGGTGACGGGGTCGGTCGTGTTGATCGGCGGCGATCCCGGCATCGGTAAATCGACGCTGCTATTACAGGGGCTGGCGGAACTGAGCGCACGTGCGCCGGTGTTGTACGTGAGCGGCGAAGAGTCGGCCGATCAGATTGCACTGCGGGCGCAGCGCCTCGGGATTCCCGGCGAGCGGTTACGGTTGCTTACCGAAAACCAGGTCGAAACTATCCTCGCAGCGATGGAGGCGGAAAAACCGCAAGTCGTCGTTATCGATTCGATTCAAACGATTTTCACCGAAATTTTACAGTCCGCGCCGGGCAGTGTCGCTCAGGTGCGCGAATCGGCGGCGCAGCTTGTGCGCTACGCCAAAGGGCACGGCAATGCGTTGTTTCTCGTTGGCCATGTAACCAAAGAAGGAACGCTTGCAGGTCCGCGCGTGCTCGAACATATGGTGGATACGGTGTTGTATTTCGAGGGCGATCCCGGAAGCCGTTTTCGTATCATCCGTGCTATCAAAAATCGTTTCGGTCCGGTAAATGAGATCGGCGTCTTCGCCATGACCGAGGGTGGATTGCGTGAAGTTACAAATCCTTCCGCCATGTTCCTCGCGCGCGAAACCAAGGACGTACCGGGCAGTGTCGTGCTGGCGACTCAGGAAGGCACGCGGCCGCTGCTGGTAGAAGTGCAGGCTTTGGTGGATAAAAGTTTTCTGAGCAATCCACGGCGCGTGTGCGTCGGTCTTGATCCGAATCGTCTCGCGATGTTGCTGGCGGTGCTGCATCGACACGCTGGTGTCGCGACCTACGATCAAGACGTGTTCGTCAACGTCGTCGGTGGCGTGCGCGTGAATGAAACCGCGGCGGATCTGGCGTTGTTGTTGGCGACGATCTCTAGTCTGCGCAATCGTCCCTTAGGCGACGATCTGGTCGTGTTCGGTGAAATCGGCTTATCGGGCGAAGTGCGTCCGGTCGCACGTGGGGAAGAGCGTGTGCGCGAAGCCGCTAAACTCGGTTTCAAACGCGTATTGCTACCGACGGCGAACAAACCGAAGAAGAACGATTTAGGCGTCGAGTTGATTCCAGTTCAACGTTTGGACGAAGCGCTGGACGTATTGAATCGGTAAATCGGAAACCCGGCGCATTACCAGTTGGTCGGAGGTTCAAATCCTCCACGACCCACCAATATCAAGTACTTACGTGCCGGGGCAACGACAACGCGTGAGCGCGGCCTCGGCCGTTAACGCGAAGGGGGCATTTTGGTACGCCACGTATAAAGGGGCGTTGTCCGGTGAGTTGTTTGTCGACTTGCTTCGTAAGTTGGTGCACCGGCGCATTGCCGAAGCGGCTTATGGGGCCCGTGTTTCATAATAGGGACGGCCCAGCGTGGGTAAAAGGTTTACACATGAACATAAATGGTGGTAATTTTATCCACCATGAAAAGCCCGCAAACATGGCAGAAAGCCGAAACCGTCTTCAAAAAGAACGGCGGCATGCTACGGACATCGCGCGCCATTGCTCTCGGTGTGCATCCGCGCGTGCTCTATGACCTGCGCGACGCCGGCCGGCTTCAAGAGGTTAGCCGGGGGCTATATCGGCTCGCCAGTCTCCCCGATCTCGGGAATCGCGATCTCACAACCGTGGCGGCGCGAGTGCCCCAAGGCATCATCTGCCTGATCTCGGCGCTTGCTTTTCACGAGATTACGACCCAGATACCGCACCAAGTCGATGTGGCACTGCCCCGTGGTACGAAGCAACCCCGCCTTGCGTTTCCGCCCATCCGCGTCTTTCGCTTTTCAGCGCCGATGTACAAAGCGGGGATCGAGATCCACCGGGTAGACGGTATCGAAGTCCGTGTTTACAGCGTTGCCAAAACAATCGCCGATTGTTTCCGGTTCCGAAATCGGATCGGCATCGATGTCGCTGTCGAAGCGCTTAAGCTATACCGCGCGCGCAAGAAATCGTCCATGCGCGAGCTTATCGAGCACGCGCGGTGCTGTCGCGTCGAACGTGTAATGATGCCTTACTTGGAGGCGCTTCAGTGAAGCGACGGACACCGACAAACGTTGCCCATTCCGTTCACGAGCGCCTGCTTGCGCAAGCAAAGCAGGAAAACCGTCCGTTCAACGAGCTTCTTCAGCATTACGCCATCGAGCGTTTTCTTTTTAGGCTCGGCAAATCCTCGCACACCGAAAAACTGTTGTTGAAGGGTGCGTTGCTGCTGCGGGTCTGGAAGATTCCGATGGCCCGGCCGACCATGGATATCGATATGCTGGGCCGAAACGCCGACGCGTTGGATGCGCTCGTTTCGATTCTCCGCGATTGTATGACGCTGCCGGTCGAGGACGATGGTATGCGCTACGACCCCGACAGTGTTGTGACCGAAGCAATTACTATCGATGCCAACTATCAGGGTTGGCGTATTCACTTCAAGTCCACACTTGGCAACGCGCGGGTGCCTATGCAGGTAGACATCGGCGTCGGCGATGCCGTGTATCCAGCCCCCATTTGGATAGAGTACCCGGTACTGCTAGATCAACCCGCCCCACGCCTGCTTGCCTATACGCCGGAGACCGCTATTGCCGAAAAGTATCAGGCGATGGTGGAGCTCGATATGGCCAACAGCCGGATGAAAGACTTTCATGATATCTGGACACTGGCTAACAATTTGGAGTTTGAGGGGGAACGGCTCGGTGAAGCAGTTCGTCGCACCTTCGAGCGCCGTGCGACGCCGCTCCCGTCATCGATCCCAACCGCGCTGACAGCAGAATTCTTCGATGAAAAATCGAAGCAGACACAGTGGCGATCCTTCCTGAGCAAAGGGCATATGAACGATTGCACAGCATCGTTGGCCGATGTGGCGACCGCGCTGCGCGAGTTTTTGGTGCCGATTACCGAAGCGATTGCTTCTGGGGCACTGAATAAAATGCGGTGGCCGCTGAGAGGACCTTGGCGAGAAGTGGCATGAGAAAATATGCTGAGAACAGCTTCAAAAGCGTAGTGCCGTGCATGTCGTTTAGGCTTCCGGCGTATACCCAACTTGGGTATAGAAATGCCTACTTTGGGCATATTGCCTTGGGATTCCGAACGGCTGAAACTGGCCAAATACGATGCGAACGCGTCGGAACGATCTAAGATGCTTGAAACAAAACCTTGCTGTACGCCGATGCATTCTCAGCACAGAATTCACAATGAACAATTACCTTGGCTGTCAACAAGGCCATAAGTTGGCCACTGCCTGTAAAAAAGATGAATGAACTACCGAATACATATTGCCTTGGCGTAAAAGCATTTGGGCTTTGTAGTTACGATTTATCGAATCCATCGCTCACATTTTTTTCAATCGGCCAACTTGCTACCGTTGTTGCGTTGCTCTTTGCGTTTAGCCAGCTCGCGAAGCCAATTGTCAAATTTCGGATTGCAACGCGTTTCAGTCCTCAATGGGTTCCGTGGGTAGGAATAGCTTTAGCGATTCTTTTTGTCTTTATTGCAGCAATTCTTCGTGTTTGGCAGTTGCGTTGTTTCCCTGTGGTCGGATATCCCATTTTTTGGGAATTCATCGCCGGCGTCTGTCTAGTTTGGGCTGGTGTGTTGATGATTATCAGGGTCACTACAACTACTCGCCTTTCAATGCATAACGCGGTGAGATATCTGCAGAGGAGTAGATCGATTGTTGCCCGCGGGAACGTAGAAGACCTGCGTGAATACGGAGATGAAATTCAAAAAAGCATCTCAACAGTGATCAAGACGTGCAAACGTTACGAAATGCGCAAAGCACTAGGCGCCAACAAAAGTGAGAGTCCTTCTAAATTCGAAAGCGTGTGTTACACACTGCTCGATCTGTGGTCCGATAAGCAACTTGCCCAAATATTGGTTACCCGATGCCCTCAAGCTGCTATTGAGATTTTATTGTCGGTCCAGAATGAGAGACTTTACGAGTCTGGTCCTTATGCGCTTGTTCAAGAATTGATTGACCAGGCGATGTCACACCCGGACTCAATTCTTCATCGAGAAGGTGCCTACTCTGGTCTTGGTCGGTTTAAACCATTTATGCGCACAGCGTTTGGTAACGTGGATTTTGTGAATAGTCGCTTTCGGCCGTTACAGGCTTGGCAAACACAAGATCGTATTACGGCGCTACAGGTACAACGCTACGGTGATGCCATTGACATCGCCTTGGGCGCTCATATTGAGGAGCACTGTACCGGCAGTTTCTACGCCGCGTTAAGTTCCGCGCTTCGCATCGTGAATGGAATAGCTAACCAAGCAGCCTGGGCAATGACTCGTATTCCGGAAAGTGAATTATCGCAATCGGAATGGTCGCGGGTACTGTATGAATGCGGCAACATACATTGCAAAGCAATTTCCACCGTTGCTTCCCTGCCAGAAGAACAGCAACCAAGCGCACAGTCCGTGGAAATTGATCCCGCCACGTATAACCCGATAAACGATCATTCTATTTTCGACGCCGCTGCGAGAAACGCCTATAAATATGTGGAAGCGCTCGCGATGTGCAAAGGGCACGACGGGAGTATTCGCCTTGACGCCATTCATCTTTGGGACGTGCTTTTCCCGCAGCAGGCGCCGGCAATACCCCATGCACTTAACGCTGTGCGTCAGCGGTTCCTGTTCGCGTTGCGGAAGAAGATCGAGGAGAATCTAGACACCGAGCATTGGTATTACCCTGCGGTAACTCGGGTATTAGTTGCAATGTGGGGAATTCCAGATTGTCCTGCCGATGTTCATCCGCTACCGGATCGGTATAGCGCAGAGGAAAGCGACCTTTACGTATACGTCTATACAAAAATGAGGCAAAACTTCATCACCATAAGACAAAAAAATATTGAGTACGCAAATGACCTGCTACCGGAGGTGGTTGATTATGTAGAACAGCCGCCTTCTCTTCAGCAAACTTGGTTTCGGGGAAAAATCACCGCACTTAACTTAATCGTCCCTATCGAATGAACGGCCGCAACTACTGTAATCCGCCAATGAATTGATCGAGACGATTCGGCGTGATCTGAATCAAGAATAACAGTGATCTTATTTGTCTTACATCAGGCGGTATCGGTTGGAATAAAAATGGAGTCGTCCACTTCGTTGCCGAGATTGCGACATCAGTGCGAAAGTCCGTCTCGGTCGAGCTCGGACTAATTGCCTTTAGTTTATCGTCAATTGTCCTTATCGCTGAATGTTCGTCATTAAAATTCAGTGTGGGAAAATCGTTGGAAACCTCTGTACACCTCCATACATAAACACGCATTTTTCGAAAATTCGCAGCAGGACGTCTCGTTCCAAGTAATTGATTAACAAGCGTCGTGAAAAATCGAACCCACTTTTAAGCGGCCGGGTTTGTTATTTCAACAAGAATTGAATTCGTGTGCCGGCAACCTCGATGATGTCGCCGTTTTTCAACGTCGAACCTTCCGCCGCTACCGGTCTACCGTTGAGTTTGGGTATTTCGCTGTCTTCTGTCGGAGAGAGCATATAAGCGTCGTCGGTGCGCATAATGGCGCCGGCGCGTTTACCCGTCACGCCCAAGTTGGTCACGGTTTTGACGATCTCGATTCGTTTCCCGCTGTTGGCGCCGCTCAGGATCACTAAGGTCGCGCCGCGTAGCGGTTCTTTGGGGGTAGTCGGCGGTGCGACGGGCGCTGCTGCTGGTGCGGCAGCGGCTGGCGCCGCGGCGGCCTCGCGTACCGCCGCCGGATTGATGATTACGGTTTTAGCGAAATCCACCGATTTGGCGTTGGGCACTTGATCGGTGAGATAGATCAACGTGTGTTTGCCGATCGCGACCGTGTCGCCGTTGCGCAGGTGATGTTTGGTAATTTTTTTATTGTTAACGAATGTGCCATTGGTGCTGCCAAGATCTTGGATGAACGAATCTTCGCCGATGGTAAAAATATTGGCGTGATCTCCGCTGACCGCCAGATTGTCTAGGAACACGTCGCTGCCCGGCCGGCGACCGATTTTCATATCGCCTTGTTTGAGGTCGATGTGATCGACGACTTCGTTGTTCAGCTTAACGATCAGTTTGGTCATTCGATTCAAAACTCCGCGATATCGCTAATGTTAGGTCGCTTTGATTAAGGTTTGCAGTTTTTTCACTGACTTTTGTGTTCGCTGAAATGTTTTTCCGGGGTAGATCAGAATTACGGAAATATTGTCCACGCCGCCGCGCTCATTTGCGGAGGCGACCAGCTTGTTCGCGGCACCGTCGATATCGGTGCCGTGTTCCGCCAGAATCCCCTGGATATCTTGATCCGACAGCATGTCGTTGAGACCGTCGGAGCAAATCAGATACATATCCGATTCGGCGCGTGATTGTTCGGTGACATCCGGCGAAACGTTCACGTCGACGCCAAGCGCGCGCGTTACCAAGTTTTTCCCCACCGTATGTTTCGCTTCTTCCAACGTGAGCAGACCGCGGCTGACCAATTCTTGAATAACCGAATGATCTTGTGTGACTTGCTCCAATTTGCCAGCGCGGTAACGGTAGAGGCGGGAGTCGCCGACGTGACCAACGCAAAACTTGTCTTCGTAAAACAGAACCACGACCACGGTCGAGCCCATCCCAGCGCATTCGGGACGCGCGCGCGCCATTTCGTAAATAGCGCTATTGGCGAGCTGTACGGCGTCGTAGATAGCGTTGACTTCCAGGGCGGCGTCGGCGGGTTCGTTGCGGCGTTTGTATTCTAATTCGCGCTGAAATATTTCCACGAAGTGGCGGCTAATCACGTCGATGGCGATGCTGGAGGCGACCTCCCCGGCTTGGTGGCCACCCATACCGTCGGCGAGGACGGCAAGCCCGATGTCCGGATAAACACCGATCGCGTCTTCATTTTCCGGGCGTACGCGTCCCGGATTGGTGATACCGACCATCTTCAATGCGGTCATGTCTTGGTCGTGCTGTTCAATTTGTTGCGACATTGTTCGAGATCTTGTTTGGCGACGTCGCCGGTAGCGTATCGTTGATCGACATTTTTCTGTAACAGACGTTCGACGATTGCGATTAGACAAGCAGGCGTGTCCGCGCGCAAGGTGCGGATGTCCGGCGTCGGCGAATTGGCGATTTGAAACATCAATGTTGCCAGTGAGTCGCCGGTGAAAGGCGTGCGTCCGGCGATCAATTCGAACAGCATGGCACCGAACGAAAACAGATCTGAGCGTCCGTCCACGTGTTTGCCGGCCAGCTGTTCCGGCGACATATAAGACGGCGTACCGAGGATAACGCCGGTTTTAGTGCGGCTCGAAGCGGTGATGCGTGCGATGCCGAAGTCGGTGACTTTTATGCTGCGGTCGGGATCGTGATAAATGATATTGGCCGGCTTGATATCGCGGTGTACGACCTCGTTGCGATGCGCAAAGGCGAGGGCGTCGGCGATCTTGATGGAGATATCGAGGATCCAGTCGTACGGCAGCAGTTTGCCGGGTTCGATGTAGGTCGCGAGATTTTTGCCTTCGAGGAATTCCATGGCGATGTAAGCGAGGTCATGCTCTTCGCCGGCGTCGTAAATGGTGACGATGTTCGGGTGGTGTAGCCGTCCGGCGGTTTCGGCCTCGCGAAAAAAACGCTCGCGTACTTCTTCGAGTTCTTTGGCTTCGAATTCCTGCGACAGCGCCATGGTCTTGATCGCGACGTGGCGATTGATCTTGGGATCGCGTCCGAGGTACACCGTGCCCATCGCGCCGCGTCCGAGTTCTTTCTCCACGAGATAGCGACCGAGCGTGGGTTTTTCGCCACCTTCGAGCACCATGGTCCCGCCCGCGGTTTGACGCGCACCGAGCACGACGGTTTGATCGATCTGTTGCGCGCGTTTTTTGCGCTCGGCGATGTCGCGGAATTTAGCGTTGTGCGACAGCACGTAGTCGTACACGGATACGGCTTTATGAAATTGACGTTTACGTTCGAAATCGAGCGCCAAGTTATAAAGCAGTTCGAGCACCGAGTCGTCCACCGGCAGCTTGCGGAATTTGTCCAGCGCCATGTCGAGCTGACCTTGTGCTTGGAACGCCAGGCCGAGCATGCGGTTGCTGTAGGCAGAATCGGTTTCGGCAGCGATCTTTTCGCGTTCGGTCAGCAAGAAGCGTTTAGTGGTGATCGCCAGATGACCGATGAAAAGAAGCATTGCCGGCGACACCATGCGCAACCACACTTTTTGCCCGACCATCAAGAACTGTTCAGTGCCGAGCAACGCGATGAGCACGCCTAACGAGACGACGGCGGCCGTGCGCGCGTCTAAACGCGGCATGGCGAACATGAGATACAACACCAAGACGATAACGATGGCGGCTTCGATCCACAGTGTCCAATTCGGCGCGGTGTAAAAATCTTGATTCAGAATGCTGGCGATGACATTTGCTGTCAGCTCCGATTCCGACATGAGTTCGTCTTTCGTCACCGGCGTGGCGAAGCGCGCGCCGACACCGGCGGCGGTTGGTCCGATGAGGATAATTTTATTTTTGAACGACGATGCTGGCAGATTTTTTAAAACATCGTGAAAGGAGTAAGTGGCGAATGCGTGTTCGTTATTGCCTTCGGGTTCGTAGAAGCCAGTATAAATGCGTGCGGCGCTGTCGGTCGGGATGGATAACTTGCCGACGCGAATACTTTTGCCGATTTGGAATTCAATGTCGCGCTGATCCAAATTCAGATGGCTGGCGGCGAGCATGAGCGGTAGAGACGGGTAATATTCCCCGTCGTATTCCAATACGGCGTTGATGGTGCGGATGCCGTTATCGCGGTCGATATTGAAGCTGAGATGACCGATGGCCGTCGTTTGCGCGGCGAATAATTCCAGCGGCGGTTCGATGTCGATGATTTGCTGCACGTGATTCGGCGTCGACCCCACGACTTTGGTCAGTCGATTTTTTTGTACGTATTCCGGCATCTTCTTGTCTGGACGACCGAAGCGTTCGCCGACTTGGGCGATCATTGGTAAATGGGGTTTGGGGGTGGTCGCCAGGATTTTTGCCAATTGTCCGTCGGTGTCGAGGCGTTTCTCGGCGTCCTCGAGGAGCGTCTGCACGCTGGTGAATTGCTCTTGCGCCGTTTTCGGGATTTCCATGGCGTCGAGCTTGCCGCGAATATCGCGGATCGAGGCTAATCCTGGATCGAGCTGCGGTTCCGTTAGGTAAACCAACACACCGACCGCGCGTGCCTCGGCAAGCGTCAATCGTTCCAGCATGGCGGCCATCACACTGCGCGGCCACGGCCAGCGGCCAATTTCTCGAATGCTGGCGTCGTCGATAGCGACAATAGCGATTTGATCCGTTGAATTCGGTGCGCGGTGGGTGAGCTTTACGCCGGTGTCATAGGCGATAAATTCGAGCCGTTCGAGGAAGACCGGGCGGAGGAGAATCGCGATGCCAAAGACAAGCCCGATGATGAGGGCGACGAACCAGTCGTGCTTGTAAAATCCTGTTCTTTTCATTCACCGTCCTCGCTGGCTTTCAGTATAGTCCGGTGCAATTCCGCGTTAGCCCCGATCTTGCGCAAAATTCCCCTGTCGAGATGACATGAAGAATTTTCGAAAACTATATGAAATGTATAGTAAAAATCAGAGAAGAATGCGAGACAGGATACCGCCGTAAATTCGCTTTAATTTGTCGAGATCTGCCACCGCGACGCATTCGTTCACTTGGTGAATCGTCGCGTTCAAGGGGCCGATTTCGACGACTTCGGTTCCAGTAGGTGCGATAAAGCGGCCGTCCGAGGTACCGCCGCCGGTGGAGAGTTCCGGCAAGACGCCAGTTTCCGTTTTAGCCGCTTCGCGTACCGCTTCGATCAACCGAGTTCCGCGCGTCAGAAACGGTTTGCCCGAGCCCGACCATTTCAATTCATGCGGCACGCTGTGGCGTTTAAGCGTGCTCTCGACGCGTTGTTTGAGATCGGCATCTGTCACCGCCGTCGAATAGCGGAAGTTAAACCACACATCCATCGAACCGGGAATGACGTTTTCCGCGCCGGTGCCGGCGTGCACGTTGGAAATTTGGAAACTGGTTTTGGGGAAATCAGCGTTGCCTTGGTCCCATTCGGTCGTGCTCAATTCAGTGAGCGCTGGCGTCGCTGCGTGTACCGGGTTCAGCGCTAGGTGTGGATACGCGACATGGCCTTGTTTACCGAGGACGCGTAGTTTCCCAGAAAGTGAACCGCGTCGGCCGTGTTTGATGGTGTCGCCGAGTTTGTGCGTGCAAGAGGGTTCGCCGACGACGCAATAATCTATTTTGATTCCGCGCGCATTCAACCACTCGACCACTTTCACTGTACCGTCCACCGATGGTCCTTCTTCATCGGAGGTGATGAGCAACGCGATCGCGCCCTTGTGTTTGGGATGGGCGGCGACGAAATCTTCGATCGCGGTAATGAACGCTGCGAGCGAGGCTTTCATGTCGGCGGCGCCGCGCCCGTAGAGATTGCCGTCGCGGATTTCCGGCTGGAATGGATCGGACGTCCACGCTTCGCGTGGACCGGTCGGCACGACATCGGTGTGACCGGCGAAAGCGAGAATCGGTTTACCTTCGCCGCGGGTCGCCCAAAAGTTATCGACGTCGCCGAAACGCAAACGCTCGACCTTGAAGCCGAGCGGTATCAGGCGCGAGATCATTAATTCCTGGCAGCCTTCGTCGCGCGGCGTCATCGACGGACGGGCGATCAACTGTTTGGCGAGTTCGAGTGTTTTGTCTGTCATGGTTAGGCGAAACTTAACGTAAAGCGCTTATCCGGAAAAGAAATGTTTTGGTTCGATTTACCGCAGGATCGAAACCAAGCGGCGGATCGCTTCTGTCATTTTTTCGGCATGGATTAATCCATACCCGAACAAAAGCCCGTTCTGCGTCGGCTTCGATACGGTATAGCGTTCCAGCGACTGTATCCCGATATCCGCTTTCTGCGCCGCTGTGGCGACCTGCGAAGTGGAGATCGAATCTGGTAAATACGTCGCAATATGCAATCCGGCAGCGATACCGATGGGGCGAAATCGATCGTCACCATAGCGTTCCAGTGCCTGTAGCAAAGCGGCGCGGCGCTCTCCATAAATTCGACGCATTTTCCGTGCATGGCGCGCGCGGTGCCCTTCGGCGATGAACGCCGATAGCGTGTCTTGCAGTGGTGCAAATGATGTTCGTGTTCGACGGTAATCGATCGACGAGCAGGCCTTCATCATCGACAGGAACGCTGATGATTTTTGCGCCGGCCGCCGCGAACGCGTTTCGTACTGGCGGATAACCCGGTTCTTCCGTGGCGACGACAGTCTGTCCCGGGGTTACCAAGATGCGCGCTAAGAGATCGAAGGCCTGCTGCGCGCCGGCGGTTACGAGGATGTCGTCGAATCGGCAAGCGACGGCGCGGGTGAGCGAGATATGTTTCGTGATGGCTTCTCGCAACGCTGGGCTGCCTTCAGGCGATGCATGCGCCGCCGGCGCTTTGGAAAAGGTGCGTAGTGATCGAGTGGCAAGTCGTCGCCAGAGCGGAAACGGAAATGCCGCGACATCTGGCAATCCCAATCGAAAATCGAACCGATAGTTTTCTAGCGTGTCGGATTGGAACAACGGCGGCTGGTTGCGCCAGAAAGCGCGCAACCGTGGATCGGGTACCGATTCCACCGAGACGGTTTTCGGTTTCGACCTCGGTAAAAAATCTCCCACGAAAGTTCCAGCGCCGTGACGCGTGCAAAGATAGCCCTCGCTGATGTGCACGCCGCAACCAAAAACTGATTCTGACGTTGATCGTTTCCTTGATGAATGTGTGGAAGCGTATCGGCGTCGGCTTGCGCAAATCGCCGACCGAGTGCGCGTCGTAATTTCCATAAATATTCGAGATGAATGACATGCAACTCAAGATTACCTATTGCGTTCCGTGCGGTTATTTAAAGAGAGTGGAATCGTTGAAAAGCGATTTAGAAAAAACGGTGAAAGGCTTAAACGTATCGTTGGAAAAAGGCAGTCGCGGGATATTCGACGTGCATGCCGACGACGAACTAATTTTTTCCAAACAGCGGGAGAGTCGATTCCTAGATGCCGACGAGCTTATAAAATTACTGAAATAGCGGCCGGAGCGCACGCTGCCACGTTGTTCCGGCCGGAGATCGTTAGATGTCTCTTAGCAGTTCATTGATGCCGACTTTGGCGCGTGTTTTCTCGTCGACCTGTTTTACGATCACCGCGCAATACAGACTGTACTTACCGTCGGTGGAAGGCAGGTTACCTGCGACAACCACCGAGCCGCGTGGAACGCGACCGTACGTCACTTC
>JAHFQD010000256.1 GCA_023266455.1 Candidatus Muproteobacteria bacterium | reverse complement strand
AGCGCGTTGGTGCCGCTGGCGGTCGGGATAAAAACGGCGCTATTCGTTTTGGGTTTTGCCATACAAGGCTAACGCGCGCAGACATTGCTGCTGATGGGGTTCGCCGCTGTTTGGCGAGATGACCGTGGCACCGAGTCGCAAGCCATACAACGCACCGGCGAGTTCGGCTTCCAACACCGCGCGGCACAACATGCTCAAACGCGTTTCGATATCGGCGGCCGGCACCCGCGCGACGTCGAACCACAGCGTCTCGCTCAAACCGGCAGAGAATTCTTTGGTTAGCAAACCGCGCCCGCGCGCGGCGGATTTCCAATCGATCTGTCGCGGCGAATCGCCCGGACGGTATTCGCGCACACCGGAGAAATCGTCACCGCCGCCGACCGGACGTGCGTTGGTTTCCGCCAACGAATCGACGTGCTGTCGCCACGACCAGGTCTCGGACACCGCCGGATAAACTAAACACCGCGCCTCAAGCGTAAATCGCCGCGACCACGAATACAGAATGCCCAGCGGAAAACGCGTGACGATATGCAAATCCGGCGGCGCCAACCAGCCGCGTTTTTTCGCCGGCACGTGCAACTCGACGGTTTGCATGGCGTTCGGCGCGACGTCGACACGCGCGACTTCGTGTTTGTGTTCCATCACCGCGACGGCGTAACGCGGCCGATTCGCGTCGTTGACCAAGTGCAAACGAAACGCGGCCACCTCGCCGGCAAAAATCGGCGCGCACGCGCCAGCGCGAATCCGCAGATGTAATAAGTTGCGATCGGTGTGCAGCATAGAAACGACCGCCATCGCCGCGAGCAAGAAGGTTAAACCGTAAACGAGCGAGTTGGCGTAGTTAATCGCGGAACCGAGCAACACTAATAACACGGCGGCGAACATCCAGCCGTGACGTGTGGGCAGCATGTACAACCCGCGGCGCGTGAGGACGATCTCGCCGGGCAATGTCGTCATGAGGGTTTACGGAATGGGAACGGATTTAATCAATCGCTGCACGAGCGCCTCGCGGCTTTCGGCGGTTTGTTTCGCCGGCGCCAGACGGTGCGCGAGTACGGGGATGGCCACGGCTTGCACGTCTTCGGGCAACACCATGTTGCGTCCTTCGAGCAGCGCCCAGGCGCGCGCGGCGGCCAACCACGCCAATGCGGCGCGCGGACTTAAACCTTCCGCGAAATGACCCGAGGTGCGGGTAGCCTCGATTAAGTTTTGTAAGTAATCGAGCAAGGCGTCGGAGGTGTGAATACCCATCACCTCGCGCTGAAACATACCGAGCTGCTCGGCGTTGATCACCGACGGCAACGAGTTGAGGATTTCGCGCCGCTCGCGGCCTTTCAACAACGCGCGTTCGGCATTGCGATCCGGAAAACCGAGCGTGACGCGCATTAAGAATCGATCGAGTTGCGATTCCGGCAACGGGAACGTGCCGACGAGGTGATGCGGATTCTGCGTGGCGACGACGAAGAACGGTTCCGGCAGTTTGCGCGTATGGCCTTCGATACTGACTTGGCGCTCTTCCATCGCTTCCAATAGCGCGCTTTGGGACTTGGGTGTGGCGCGGTTGATTTCGTCTGCCAATACCAGTTGCGAGAAGATCGGGCCGGGATGGAACACGAAACCGCTACCACCGTTTTTCCCGGCCGGCTCGAAGATCGACACGCCCAAGATGTCCGCCGGTAATAAATCGGAAGTGAACTGAATACGGGTGAACTGTAGGCCAACCACTTTTGCCAGCGTGTGGGCCAAGGTGGTTTTGCCGACCCCGGGCAGATCCTCGATCAACAAATGCCCCTTGGCCAGTAGACAAGCCAGGGCTAGCCGCACCTCGCGCTCTTTGCCCAAGACAATGCCGCTAATCGCGCGCGCGGCGGCGATTAAAGGGGTTCGGAGGTCCGGTCGAGCTTGGGGTTGCGGGGCGGACATAGGCGTTGGCGGCGGTTTGGGTCTACTTAAGATAGACCACAGGCTGTCGGTCAGCGGGCTATGGTAATATCTCGTTCCCCCGTAAGAGTCATTTTTACCTTTAATTTAAGCCCTATGCTGCATCCTGTTGAATACGACGTCATCGTCATCGGTGGCGGACACGCCGGCACTGAAGCGGCGGCGGCCGCGGCGCGCATGGGCGCGCACACCTTATTACTGACGCAGAACATCGAAACCGTCGGCCAAATGTCGTGCAATCCCGCCATCGGCGGCATCGGCAAGGGTCACTTAGTAAAAGAAGTCGATGCGCTCGGCGGCGTCATGGCGCGCGCGACCGATCGCGCCGGTATCCAGTTCCGCATTCTCAACGCTCGTAAAGGTCCGGCGGTGCGCGCTACCCGTGCCCAAGCCGATCGTGCGTTGTACAAGCAAGCGGTGCGTTCGATTCTGGAGAACCAACCGAACCTCACATTGTTTCAACAAGCGGTCGACGATTTGATCGTCGAAGGCGAACGCGTCGTTGGCGTCGTCACGGCGATGGGTTTGAAATTCCGCGCGCGCGCCGTGGTGCTCACTACCGGCACGTTTTTGGGCGGACGCATTCACGTCGGTCTGGAGAATTATCAAGGCGGCCGCGCCGGCGATCCGCCGTCGAACGCGCTCGCCGCGCGACTACGCGAATTGCCGCTGCGCGTCGGACGCTTGAAAACCGGCACGCCGCCGCGCATCGATGGGCGCACGATTAATTATTCGATCTTGGAAGAGCAACCGGGCGACACGCCGACGCCGGTGTTTTCGTTCATGGGCTCGCGCGCCGAACATCCGCGCCAGATCAGTTGCTACATCACGTACACCAATGAACGCACACACGACGTGATTCGCGGCGGCCTTGATCGCTCGCCGATGTATACGGGCAAGATCGAAGGCGTTGGTCCGCGCTATTGTCCGTCGGTTGAAGACAAGATCGTGCGCTTCGCCGATAAAGACCGGCATCAAATCTTCGTCGAGCCTGAAGGGTTGAGCACACACGAGATTTATCCCAACGGTATTTCCACCAGCCTGCCGTTCGACGTGCAATGGAATCTCGTGCGCACGATCGCGGGTTTTGAAAACGCCGTCATTACGCGTCCGGGTTATGCGATCGAATACGATTATTTCGATCCGCGCGATTTGAAGCCGACGTTCGAAAATAAAATTATTCAGGGATTGTTTTTCGCCGGGCAGATCAATGGCACCACGGGTTACGAAGAAGCCGCAGCACAAGGGTTGCTCGCCGGCGTCAACGCCGCGTTGCAGACGGCGGGTAAAGAATCTTGGTGGCCGCGCCGACACGAGGCGTATCTCGGCGTGATGCTGGATGACCTCATCACGCGCGGTGTCACTGAACCGTATCGCATGTTCACCTCGCGCGCGGAATATCGTCTGAGTCTGCGCGAGGACAACGCCGACCTGCGGTTAACCGAAATCGGCCACGGCCACGGCTTGGTCGACCACGCGCGTTGGCGGCGTTACGGCGAAAAGCGTGAAACGATCGAGCGCGAACAGAAACGCTTGGCGTCCACCTGGGTGCGCCCGGAGGCTGTATCGGAAGAAGATATTCTGCGTCTACTCGGCCAACCGCTGGCACGCGAAACTACGTTGCTGGAATTAATGCGTCGCCCGGAAGTGACTTACGAAGCGTTGATGGCGGTAACCGGCGGTCCGGCCGTGACCGACACGGAGGCCGCGCAGCAACTGGAAATCCAAGCCAAATACGCTGGCTA
>JAHFQD010000018.1 GCA_023266455.1 Candidatus Muproteobacteria bacterium | reverse complement strand
TACGCGCCAGCTGCTCAGCATAAACGTCGGCCTCGGCTTCGGTGATACGTAACCGCGCGAGATGCGCGATCTTCAGAACTTCTGCACGTGAAAGCGCCATGGGAAATTTCATACTCGTATTGGCCGAACGCGGTCGCGCGCGGCGGGCGCCAAACTTACCACATCCACGCGAGCGGTTGAACCTACTAAATGGCGTTGATACAGTTACTTATTCGCTTCATACAACGATTCTCTTAGGTCACCATCCAACATGCTCAGACGTCTTCGCGGTCTTTTTTCCAGCGACATCGCCATCGATCTTGGCACCGCTAACACTCTCATTTTCGTGCGCGACAAAGGTATCGTGCTAAACGAACCATCCGTCGTCGCTATTCGTCACGAACACAACGCGCGCAACAACCGCGCGATTCTCGCTGTCGGTCATGAAGCAAAAAAAATGCTCGGCCGTACACCGGGTTCGATTCAAGCAATTCGTCCGATGAAAGACGGTGTTATCGCCGACTTCACCATCACCGGCGAGATGTTGAAATATTTTATTCGTCGCGTACATGAAAACCGTTTGCTGCAACCGAGCCCGCGCATCGTCATTTGCGTGCCATGCGGATCGACGCAGGTTGAGCGTCGTGCTATTCGCGAAGCAGCGATGAGCACGGGCGCGCGCGAAGTGTATTTGATCGAAGAACCGATGGCCGCGGCCATCGGCGCGGATTTGCCGATCATGGATCCGACCGGCTCCATGGTGCTCGACATCGGCGGCGGCACCAGCGAAGTCGGCGTGATCTCGCTCGGCGGCATCGTGTACTCGCATTCGCTGCGCATCGCCGGCGACAAGATGGATGAAGCCATCGTCAATTACGTGCGTCGCAAATACGGATTGCTCATCGGCGAAGCCACCGCCGAGATGGTGAAGAAAGAAATCGGCACCGCCTGGGAAGGCAGCGAAGTGAAGCGCATGGAAATCAAAGGCCGCCACATCGCCGACGGTGTGCCGCGCGGACAGGAGCTTTCCTCGCAAGAAGTGCACGCGGCACTGCAGGAAGGTTTGAATGGCATTGTGCAAGCGATTAAAACCGGATTGGAACAAACACCCCCAGAATTAGGCGCGGATATCGCGGAAAAGGGTCTGGTGGTTTCGGGCGGCGGCGCATTGCTGCGCGACATCGACCGCATGCTGGCCGAACAGACGGGATTGCCTATTATTATTGCCGATGATCCGCTGACCTGTGTCGTGCGCGGCTGTGGCCGAGCCTTGCTGGAAGCGGAAAAACTGGGTGACGTTTTCGTTTACGAATAACACGTCGTTTTTTTCGGCACCGCACAGGCGAGTGCGCGTGAGTTTTAACTTTCTATGATCAATGTCCTTGGCTGGACCCTCCGGGCCCCATCGGTCGTTACCCGGTTGGTTTTGGTCGTCGGCATGTCGGTGGGACTAATGATCGCCGACTACAAGGGCCAACATCTCGAACGCATTCGCGTCGGACTCAGCATTGCACTTTATCCTCTGCAAGTCCTCGCCGCCGTACCGGCGGCGCTGGGCTCGGGAGCGGTCGACTTTTTCACCACCAAGAACACGCTGCAAGGCAGCAACGCCAAACTCCACGAGGAGAACTTGGCGTTGTCGTCGAAGCTACAACAGTACGACGCACTCGAAGAAGAAAATAATCGTCTGCGAAAAATGCTCGGCTCGGCCGCGCGCGTAGCCGATCGCGCGTTGGTGGCGGAACTCATTGAAGTCAGCAACGAACCGTTCACGCGTCGAATCTTAATTGCGCGCGGCGATCGCGACAGCGCCTACGTCGGTCAGCCGGTGATCGACGCACACGGCATCGTCGGACAGATCACGCAGATCCTCGGTTCGCACAGCCGCGTAACCTTGTTGACCGATCCCGGTCATGCCATTCCCGTGTTGGTGAATCGCAACGGCTTGCGCGCGTTGGTGTTCGGCACCGGCGATCCGGACGAACTGCGCGTGCCCTACCTCACGAGCGTGGCCGACATCCGCGAGGGCGACCTCTTGGTGAGCTCGGGCATGGGCGGCACCTTCCCGCCGGGTTACCCAGTGGCGACGGTCACCAAGATCGTCAACGATCCGAACGAATCGTTCCTGGAAATCCATGCGCAACCAGTGGCGCGGCTCAATCACAGCAAGGAAGTCCTGCTCGTTTGGCCCGGAGCGGGTAAGAAAACGGAAAAGAAATGAGCTTTAACAACCCGAATACGAACGCGCGCATCATGATTTACGGCAGCATTCTGATCGCCGTCCTGCTCGCGGTCATGCCGATCCCGCAGTGGGCCGAACCGTTTCGGCCGGACTGGGTCGGGCTGGTTCTTATTTATTGGTGCATGGCCACGCCCGAGCGCGTGAACGTCGGCACCGGTTGGCTCATTGGTCTGGTGCTCGACGTTCTCTACGGCTCGATTCTCGGCTTGCACGCGCTGGCCAAAGGGCTGGTCGCCTTTCTCACGGTCAAACTGCATTTGAAACTGCGCATGTTCCCGCGCTGGCAACAATCGGTGGCGGTGTTCGTACTGCTGCTGATTAATCAATTGTTGGTGCTGTGGGTGCGCGGCGCGATCGGCAAGGCGCCGCAAGGCATCAGCTATTGGACACCGAGTATCGTCGGCATGATCATCTGGCCGTGGCTGTTCGTGATCCTGCGCGACGTGCGGCGTCGTTTTCGAGTGTCTTAAGAGTTAATAGTGTTAAACATCCCGCTTAAGGACCGCTTCCGCCAAACTCGGATATTCAACATGCGGTTGTCGGTCGCTGGCGGCATCATGCTGGTGCTGACCTTGTTGCTGGCGTTGCGGCTCAGCTACTTGCAGGTGTTGTCGCACACGCATTTCGCCATGTTGTCACAGGCAAACCGCATCCGTCCGTTGCCAATTCCGCCGCCGCGCGGTTTGATCTTGGATCGCAACGGCGTAGTGTTGGCCAGCAGTTATCCGGTGTACACCTTGGAAATCGTCCCGGAACAAGTGGATGACATGAAAGACTTGCTCAAAGATTTGGGCAAGCTTGTCACCATCACCGATTCCGATCTCAAACAATTCAACAAACAGTTGCGCGAGCGCCCGCGCTTCGAATCGTTGATGCTACGCACGCAGTTGACCGATGAAGAGGCGGCGCGCATCGCGGTCCAGCGGCCGTATCTGCAAGGCGTGGAATTGCAGGCGCGGCTGCAACGCCATTACCCGCTCGGCGGACTCGCTGTGCACGCCTTGGGTTACGTCGGTCGCATCAACGAAGCGGAATTGGAGCGCATCGATAAAAGCGCGTACCGCGGCATGCGTCACATCGGCAAGCTCGGCCTCGAAGCGGCGTACGAAGCGCCCTTGCTCGGTAAAGTCGGCTTCGAAAAGGTAGAAACCAACGCGCACGGCCGCTCGCTGCGCAACATCGAACGCGTGGCACCGGTCGCCGGCAAAATTCTGCGATTGAATCTAGACGCCAAGCTACAGGCACTCATCGAGGAGACGCTCGGCAAACGCCGCGGCGCGGTGATCGCGCTCGATCCGCGCACCGGCGGCGTGTTGGCGTTCGTGAGTACGCCGACGTACGACCCGAATCGTTTCGTCAACGGCATCGATCCCACGACGTACCGCTCGCTGCTCGACAATCCGGACAAGCCGCTGATCAATCGCGCGCTCAACGGCCAGTACTCGCCCGGTTCGACGATCAAGACGTTCTTGGGACTAGCCGCGCTCGAAACCGATCAACAAAAATTCGATTACCGTCACCAAGTCGTGTGTCCGGGTTTTTTCACGCTGCCCGGCAGCGTGCATCAGTTCCGCGACTGGAAAAAGAACGGTCACGGCATGGTGAGTCTGCGCGAAGCGATTCAACAATCCTGCGACATCTATTTTTATCGGCTTGCGGTCACGATCGGTCCCGACGCTATAAAAGAATTTCTGCAACCGTTCGGATTCGGCGCCAAAACCGGCGTCGACATCAACGGCGAGTCGGAAGGCATTTTGCCGTCGCCGGCGTGGAAAGAAGCGCGCAAACAAAAATGGTACCCCGGCGAAACGGTGGTTATGGGCATCGGCCAAGGACAACTAATCGTCACGCCGTTGCAGCTCGCCGACGCCATGTCCGCGATCGCCAATAACGGCGTGCGCCCGAAACCGCGACTGGTACACGCCATCGAAGATGCCAAGACGAAAGCGCAACGTATCGTCGAGCCAGAGTTTTGTCCGGAGCTTCCGCTCAAAAACAAAATACATTTGTCGCAATTGACGGAATATCTGACGGCGGTGGCGCATACGCAGCAGGGCACCGCGTACGGCATCGGTTACAACGCGCCTTATAAGATCGCCGGCAAAACCGGTACCGCGCAGGTAAAAAGCGTGGCGCAAGGACAGACGTATAACGAAAACATGGTGCCGGAACGTTTCCGCGATCACGCGCTCTTTATCTCCTTCGCCCCAGCGAACGATCCGCAGGTCGCGGTGTCGGTGATCGTCGAAAACGGCGGCCACGGTGGCTCGGCGGCGGCGCCGATCGCGCGTAAAGTCATGGATTACGTTATCTTGGGTAAGATCACGGCGACCTCGCCAGCGGCGCCAGGCGCGACGCTAGACAACGACGAATAACCGCGCATGAACTTTCAACGTCTACATATCGACAAGTCTTTGTTTTACGCCCTGCTGGTGTTGGCCGGCTTGAGCGTGCTCGCAGTCTATAGCGCCTCCGGCAAAGAACTCAGCGTCGCCATCAGTCACAGCATGCGTTTGCTGTTGGGCTTCGCCGTCATGCTCGGTGTCGCGCAAGTACGTCCGGAAATCTTCGAGCGCTGGTCGCCGTATTTATTCATTGTCGGCTTGATGTTGCTGGTGGCGGTGCTGGTGGTCGGCACCATCGGTAAAGGCGCGCAACGCTGGCTGCATTTCGGCATCGTCACGTTCCAACCCTCCGAGATCATGAAGTTGGCGCTGCCGATGATGCTCGCTTGGTATCTGGCGCGCGCGGATTTGCCGCCGACGCTGTTCCGACTCATCGTCGGTTTCATTATCGCCGCCGTGCCGTCGGCGTTTATCGCGAAGCAACCGGATCTCGGTACCGCGGCACTGGTGTTCGCCGCCGGTGCCTTCACGTTGTTCCTCGCGGGCATGCGTTGGAAAATCATCATCCTCGTATTCAGCGCGATCGCCGCGGCCATGCCGGTGGTGTGGAATTTCATGCATGGGTATCAGCGTCATCGCATCCTGACGCTGTTGAATCCGGAAGCCGATCCGTTAGGTAGCGGTTATCACACAATCCAGTCGATGATCGCCGTCGGTTCCGGCGGCTTCTACGGTAAAGGCTGGCTCAATTCGAGCCAGGCGCATCTCGAATATCTTCCGGAAGCAGCGACCGACTTTATTTTCGCCGTGTTCGCGGAGGAGTTCGGTTTGATCGGCAGCCTGATCTTGCTAGCGCTTTATTTATTCATCGCGCTGCGCGCGATGTTGATCGCGTTTTACGCCCAGGACGCTTATTCGCGCTTGCTGGCGGGCGGCTTGGCGCTGATCTTTTTCTTCTCGTTCTTCGTCAACATCGGCATGGTCGTCGGCATTCTGCCCATCGTCGGCGTGCCGCTGCCGGTCATGAGTTACGGCGGCACCTCGATCGTCACCGTGATGTCGGCGTTCGGCATCCTCATGAGCATCCAAACGCACCGCCGGATCGTGGAGCAATGATCGCGCGCGTCGGTCGTCAGATCATCGCCTTGGCCACCGTATTATTGGCGACATCGGCGCAAGCCTTGGACCTGGAAGAATACCCGGACGTCAAAACGTTCATCCAAACGTTCTCGCAACAATATCAATACCCCGAAGCCAAACTGCGCGCTATCTTCGCGCAGATACGCGTGCGACAAGAAACGATCCAAGCGATCGAGCGACCGCGCGAAGCGATCCCTTATTACGAATACCGCAAACAATTTTTAACCGACGCGCATATCCAACGCGGCGAAAAATTTTGGTCGCAACACGCGAGCGCACTTGCCAAAGCGCGCAAACAATACGGCGTGGCGCCGGAGATCATCGTCGCAATTCTCGGCGTTGAAACCCAGTACGGTCGCAATAAGGGCGACTATCTAGTCGCCGATTCGCTGGCGACGCTGTGGCTGCATCATCTGCCGCGCGCCGATTTTTTCCGCCACGAGATGGAAGAATTTCTCTTGCTCGCGCGCGAGCTCGGCGTCGATCCGATGTCGATCAAGGGTTCGTACGCCGGCGCCATCGGCATGCCGCAATTCATTCCGTCGAGCTACCGCCGCTACGCCGTGGATTTCGATGGCGACGGCAAACGTGATTTGATCAACAACCCGAACGACATCATCGGCAGCGTGGCAAATTTTCTGCGCGTACATGGCTGGGAAAGCGGTTCGGCGCCGATGGACGACGTCGACCTGCACGGCACGCTGTACTTCTGGATCGAGCGCCTCGGCATCAAACCGTCGCTAAACGTCGAAGTGCTGCAACAATACGGCATCATGCCGCACACGGAAGTACCGGGCACGCAGCGCGCGGCGCTGATTTCGTTCGAAGGCGAAAGCGGTCCGATTTATCGCATCGGTTACAATAATTTCTACGTCGTCACGCGCTACAACCGCAGCAAGCGCTATGCGATGGCCGTCGTCGAACTCGCCGATCGGCTGCGCCGCAACCGTGAAGAGCCCTCATGACGTCAACCACGCCACTTCGTTCCATCGCCGTACTCTTTCTAGTCGCCGCTGCAACAACCCTCACCGGCTGCGGTACCACGCGCGGCGGTGGTTATTACCAAGACGACGGCCCCGGTGGACGCGCGCCGAACATCGACAAAATTCCCGACGCGGTGCCGAAAGTCGAACCGCTCGCGCGCACCGGCAATAGTCCTTACGAAGCGCTTGGAAAAAATTACGCGCCACTCGCCGACGCGCGCGGTTATCGCGAACGCGGCATCGCCTCATGGTACGGAAAAAAATTCCATGGTAAGCGCACATCGAGTGGTGAACCGTACGATATGTACACCATGACGGCGGCGCATCGTGTGTTGCCGATTCCCTGTTACGTGCGCGTGCGCAACCTACAGAACGGTCGCACAGTAATCGTGCGCGTAAACGATCGTGGACCGTTCTTGAACAACCGACTCATCGATCTCTCTTACGCCGCCGCGACCAAACTCGGCATCGTTGGCACCGGCACCGGCATGGTCGAGGTCGAAGTCATCATGCCGGGCGACGAAGCGCCGGCGTCGCAAGTAGTGAAGACCCAAGGCTTCCAACTCCTTCCGAGCGCGGAAGCGGCGCCACTCGCCGATTTACCCAGCGACAATTCCGCCACGCCCGCGCCGGCAACAACAACACCGCCGCCGCCAGTCACGCCCTCGTCCTCCACCGGAACGCCGAAGATATTTATCCAAGTCGGTGCCTTCCGCGAGTTTATTAACGCCGAAAACCTACGGTCGCGTCTGGAACGCGCGGCATTTACCTCGGTCGCGATACAATTGGAATCGGGAGAAAACGCCGGCCGTCTCTACCGGGTACGCATTGGACCACTCGCAAACGTGGACGAAGGCGACCGCGTGACGGAAAAACTCTCCCAACAAGGGCTGCCGGACACATTGATCGTTGTTGAATAAACCGTTCGAAGAAATCGTGATTTCCAAACGCTACACCGCCTGGATCGCGGCCCTGCTGGTCGCGCTTCTCGCGCCGCTCGCCGTGTCGGCCAAAAACATCGAGCTGCGTCCGCCGGAAGTTTCCGGCAAGGCGTGGTTATTGATCGACTATCACAGTGGCCAAGTGTTGGCGGCGCACAATTCCGAAATCGCCCTGCCGCCCGCCAGCCTCACCAAACTCGCGGTCGCGTACGTGCTATTCCAGCGGCTGCGCGACGGGAAAGTCCATCTCGCCGACACCGTCACCGTCAGCGCGCACGCCGCGCAGGCTCAAGGCACGAGTATGTTTTTGCGCACCGGCGAGAAAATTTCGGTGGAGGAATTGCTGCGCGGTTTGCTGGCCGTGTCCGCGAACGATGCCGCCATCGCGCTGGCAGAACATGTGGCCGACACCGAAACGGCGTTCGTGGCGCAAATGAACGCGGTCGCGCAAAACCTCGGCATGACACGCACGCATTTCGTTACCGCCAACGGTTTGCCCGCGCCCGGCCACACCACGACCGCGCGCGATCTGGCGCGCCTCTCCACCGCGCTGCTGCGCGACTTTCCGGAAAACTACACCTGGTTTTCGATCAAAGAATTCGCGCATAACGGCATCCGCCAATACAACCGCAACGCGCTGTTGTGGCGCGATCCCACCGTCGATGGCTTCAAGACCGGCCAAACGCGCGAAGCCGGCTACTGCATCATCGCCTCGGCCAAGCGCGACGCTATGCGCCTTATCGTCGTAGTGCTGGGCGAAGCCAATGAAAACGCGCGCGTGGTGTCGGCGCAGCAATTGCTGAATTATGGTTTCCATCATTACGAAACCCGCCTGCTATACAACGCGCATACGCCACTTACCAAAATCCGCATATGGATGGGTAATTCGGCCGAACTGTCGCTCGGCCCGACGCACGATCTTTACCTCACTTTGCCGCGCGGCTGGTACGATCGTATTCAGGCGCATGTCACGGTCGCGCGCAATCAGGTGGCGCCGGTGCGCATCGGCCAGCCGATCGGATCGATTTCGATCGATCTGGATCAAACGCGCATAGCGGAATATCCCTTGGTCGCGTTGCAAGACGTCGCCGAAGGCAATGTGTTTCAACGCGCACTCGACTTCGTAAGGCTTCGACTCCAATGATTATCAACACATCCACGGTGTATCTGAACGGCGAATTCCTTCCCTTAGAAGCGGCGAAGGTTTCGGTATTCGATCGCGGTTTTATTTTCGGCGACGGCATCTACGAATATCTGCCGGTGTTCGGACGGCGTTTGTTCCGTTGGCAGCAACACCTGGCGCGCTTAGAAGCGAGTCTGCGCGCGGTGCGCATCGACAACCCCCTGACGCGTTCGCAATGGCGCGACGTGTTCGATCGCTTAATCGCCAAGAACAATACCGACGAGCAGGCGATTTATATTCAAATCACACGCGGCGTGGCGCCGCGCGATCATGGATTCCCTGACAACGCCACGCCGACGGTATTGGTGTACGCGCAACCGCGTACCAGTCCGCCGGCGGAACAAGGCGTGAGCGCCATCACGGCGCCCGACATCCGTTGGAATCGTTGCGACATCAAATCGACGTCGCTGATCGCTAATGTATTAGCGCGGCAACTAGCGGTGGACGCCGGGGCGGCGGAAGCGATTTTGCTGCGCGACGGTTTCATGACCGAAGGCGCGGCGTGCAATATTTTCATCGTTAAAAATGGCGTCGTCGTCACGCCGCCGAAAGGTCCGCACATTCTTCCCGGCATCACGCGCGATCTCGCGATTGAACTCATGCACGCGCACCAAGTTCCGTGCGAAGAACGCGCCGTGCCCGAAGCCGAGCTGCGCACCGCGGAAGAAATCCTGCTCACGAGTTCCGGCAAAGAAATCGTGGCGATCACGCAAGTCGACGGCAAACCCATCGGCAACGGCAAACCCGGACCGATGTACAAACGCGTGCTCGGGCTTTATCTGGATTACAAACGCGCGTTCCGCGAAGGCAAGGCGGAATAGTTTGGCGATCGCCTTGCATCGACCTTCCACACCGACAGCGCATGTGCGCTGGCTCGGCCGCACCGATTACCGCGCCACTTGGGACGCGATGCGTGCGTTCACCGACGCGCGCACTGACGAAACGCCGGATGAGATCTGGCTAGTAGAGCATTCGCCGGTGTACACCATGGGTCTGCGCGGACGCGACGGCGACGTGCACGACATCGATGGCATCCCGCTGATCTACACCGACCGTGGCGGCGACATCACCTATCACGGACCGGGTCAGGCAGTGCTGTACGTTCTCGTCGACTTGCGCCGTCTCGGCATCGGCATCAAAACGCTGGTACGTGCGCTCGAACAAGCGATCATCGATTACCTCGGCCAGTACGGTGTCATCGCCGATCGCCGGTCCGGTGCGCCTGGGGTATATGTGGAGAATAAAAAAATCGCCTCCCTCGGTTTGCGAGTGCGGCACTCCTGCAGCTACCACGGTCTGGCGTTAAACGTGGCCATGGATTTAGCCCCTTTTTCCCGCATTAATCCTTGTGGTTACGAAGGTTTGGAAGTCACCCAGACCACCGACCTCGGCATCCCAACCACCTGGACCGACGCGGGCGATGGGTTAGTACAGCGGCTGACACAGCTGCTCGGTTATAATGCCGTGAAGAAGCAATCCGACCTATGAACAAAGACCCAAGCCTGCACGCCGGCCAGAAGGGCGCCTCCAAAACCGCGCGTATTCCCATCAAGATCGCTCCGAGCGAACCGATGCGTAAACCCGCGTGGATTCGCGTGCGTGCGCCAGAACATCCCGGCGAAGTCACGCGGCTTAAAGGATTGCTGCGCGAACATCGGTTACACACCGTTTGCGAAGAAGCTTCCTGCCCGAACCTCGGCGAATGTTTCTCGCACGGCACCGCCACCTTCATGATCATGGGCCGATTGTGCACACGCCGTTGCCCGTTCTGCGACGTAGCCCACGGCCGACCCGATCCGCTCGATCCGAATGAACCCGAGCACTTAGCGACGGCGGTGGCGGCGATGGGTTTGAAATTCGTCGTCATTACCTCCGTCGACCGCGACGACTTGCGCGACGGCGGCGCTGGACACTTCGTGTCCTGCATCCGCGCGGTGCGTGAACGCTCACCGACGACGCAGATCGAAGTACTGGTGCCGGATTTCCGCGGCCGCCTCGACGTCGCGCTCGATGTATTAGGTGAAGCGTTACCGGATGTGTTCAACCACAATCTCGAAACCGTTCCGCGTTTGTACAAAGCCGCGCGTCCAGGTTCCGATTACCAACATTCGCTCGATCTATTGAAGCGCTTCAAAGAACGTCACCCGAATGTGCCGACGAAATCCGGCATCATGTTGGGCTTAGGCGAAACCGACGAAGAGATCGAAGCCGTCATGCGCGACCTGCGCGACCACGGTTGCGACCTACTCACCGTCGGCCAATATCTCGCGCCGAGTAAACATCACTTACCGGTCATGCGCTTCGTGACGCCGGAGCGTTTCGACGACTTCGCGCGTCTCGGTCATGAAATGGGATTCCGTCACGTCGCCAGTGGACCGATGGTGCGCTCGTCTTATCACGCCGAACAACAAGCCGCTGGAGCAAGCTTCTAATGAACGACATCCTCTGGCCGAAAATCATCGCCGCGTTAATCACGCCGCCGACTTGCATCATTTTCATCGGCGCCATCGGCGTATTGCTTAGCACGTGGCGGCGCTGGCTCGGCGTATCGCTCGTGGCGTTCGCGCTGGTGGTGTTGTTCGTGCTCGGCATGCCGCTCTCCGGCAAACATATGCTGATGCGCATCGAAGCCCCCTTCCACAACGGCGTCGTCAGCGACAACGGCAGCAAAGACGAAGCCCAAGCGATCGTAATCCTTGGCGGTGGCCGTTATAAAGACGCGCCCGAATACGGCGAAGACACCGTCAGCTCGCTGACGCTCGAACGTTTACGCTACGGCGCGCACCTGGCGCGGCGCACGAATCTGCCGGTGATCGTCAGCGGCGGTTCGGTGTTCGGCGAGAAACAATCCGAAGCGGTCCTGATGCAGCGCGTGCTCGAACGCGATTTCCACGTGAAACCGAAATGGGTGGAAGACTCGTCGCGCAATACGTTTGAAAATGCGGTGCACACCAAAAAACTCCTGACCGAAAGCGGCATCAAACGCGTTTATCTGGTCACGCACGCCTGGCACATGCCGCGCGCGCAATGGTCCTTCTCCGAAGCCGGGTTGGAAGTCGTACCCGCGCCGATGGGGTTCACCACCGTCGGTAAAGACGATCTCGGCCCGCTCGGCTATTTACCCTCCGCCACAGGTTTGCAGGACAGCACCCTGGCGCTGCGGGAATACATCGGATTCTTCTGGTACAAGGGCCGGTACGACGAAGGCGTCGTCCCCGAGGCGGTCATCCGCCCCGCCGCGCCCGGAAAATGCATTCCGTAATCGCCGCCGTCCCCCGTTAGTTCTTCTCATCTTATTTGATGCCGCACCGCGCGGCATCGAAACCCGTTGCGCGCTTACCTGTCTATAGTTTTAAGACGGATTCGCTATGCACTCGGAAGACGCAGTGATCAAAAGCGTTCATGCTGCCTTGGAGAAAGAGGCGCGGGTCGATCTATACCGATCGCCAATCAGCATCATTCGGCTTTACGACGGCACGGTGT
>JAHFQD010000017.1 GCA_023266455.1 Candidatus Muproteobacteria bacterium | reverse complement strand
GAAACCATTACCACCAATTTACAAGACCAAATCGCCGCGTTGTTGAACGACGCGCAAACGGCGGTTGCCTCGACCAGCGATGTCGCCGCGCTCGAACAGATTCGAGTGCGTTATCTCGGCAAACAAGGTCTGCTCACCGAACAATTGAAAAGTCTCGGCGGTCTTCCCGCCGAAGAACGTCCGCGTGTTGGCAAACTCGTCAACGACGCTAAAGAGCAACTCCAAGCGAAACTCGCCGATCGCAAGAATACGCTCGAGACGGCGGTGCGATCGCAGCAACTTGTGTCCGAGCGTTTGGATGTCACGCTGCCGGGTCGCGGTGTTCGCGTCGGCGGATTGCATCCGGTCACGCGCACGCTAGAGCGGCTCGAAAACATTCTCACACGCATGGGCTTCGCGGCCGCCGAAGGCCCGGAAATCGAAGACGATTATCACAACTTCGAAGCGCTCAATATTCCGCCGAATCATCCAGCGCGTGCGATGCACGATACATTTTATTTCGACGCGCATCGTTTGTTGCGTACGCATACCTCGCCAGTGCAGATTCGTTATATGGAAACGCATAAGCCGCCGCTGCGTATCATCGCCAGCGGGCGCGTGTATCGTTGCGATTCCGATGTGACGCATACGCCGATGTTTCATCAGATCGAAGGCTTGATGGTGGACGAGCGTGTGACCTTCGCCGATCTCAAGGGCATCCTGAGCGACTTTCTCAAAGAGTTCTTTGAGACCTCGCTCAAGGTACGTTTCCGGCCGTCGCATTTCCCCTTTACCGAACCGTCCGCGGAAGCCGATATCAGCTGCGTTATTTGCAACGCCAAGGGTTGCCGCGTCTGCAAGAACACCGGTTGGTTGGAAGTGCTTGGCTGCGGCATGGTACATCCGGAAGTTTTCCGCCACGTCGGCATCGACAGCGAACGTTGGACCGGATTCGCGTTCGGTTTGGGCGTCGAGCGTTTGACGATGCTACGTTATGGCGTCAATGATTTGCGTTTGTTCTACGAAAACGATTTACGTTTCTTGCAACAATTCCGATGAAGATCAGCGAAAAGTGGTTACGCGAGTGGGTGAATCCGAAGGCCGACGTCAAGACGCTTGCCGAGCGTTTGACCATGGCCGGTCTCGAAGTCGGTTCGATCACGCCAGCGGCACCGAATTTAGACGGCGTTGTCGTCGGCGAAATTCGTCGTATCGCTCCGCACCCGGATGCGGATCGTCTGCGCGTTTGCGAAGTCAGCGTCGGTAAAAATAAAACGCTTACCATCGTCTGTGGCGCCGACAACGCGCGCGTCGGTATGCGCGCGCCGGTGGCGTTGCCTGGAACGACATTGCCCTCCGGTGTGGTTATCAAAGAATCAGACGTTCGCGGCGTGCGTTCCGCCGGTATGTTGTGTTCGGAGGAAGAGTTGGGATTGGAAGAAAAATCCGATGGGCTGCTCGATCTCGGATCGCAAGCCAAGGTCGGCGCGACGATTGTGGATGCGCTCGCGCTCGAAGACCTCGTACTCGAAGTCGAGTTGACGCCGAATCGCGGCGATTGTTTGAGCGTGCGCGGTATCGCGCGCGAAGTCGCGACGCTTACCGGCGCGAAACTTTCCAGCCCACGAATAAAATCCGTCAAAACCAAATCGCGTCGGCGTTTCGACGTGAAGTTGGAAGCTGTGGCGGATTGTCCACATTATGCGGGACGTGTGATCGAGAACATTGCCCCGAACGCGGTCACGCCGTTATGGATGCGCGAGCGTTTACGCCGTGCCGGCCAGCGTTCGATTCATCCGGTCGTCGACGTGACGAACTATGTGATGCTCGAACTCGGCCAGCCGATGCACGCGTTCGATCTCGATAAACTCAAAGGTAAAATCATCGTTCGACAAGCGAAAGGAAAAGAATCCGTCGTGTTGCTGGACGGCAGCACGGTCGAAGCGGAGAAGGGCACGTTATTGATCGCGGACGCGAACGGCCCCGTCGCGCTTGCTGGCGTCATGGGCGGTCAAGATTCCGCAGTCGGCGATAGCACGAAAAATATTTTTCTCGAAAGCGCCTTTTTCCGTCCGGAAACGATCGCTGGCCGCGCCCGTGCGCTCGGCAAGCAATCCGAATCCTCGCATCGCTTCGAACGCGGTGTCGATCCGGCGCTGCAAGTCGCAGCGCTCGAACGTGCTACCGAATTACTACTCGCTATCGTCGGCGGTAAACCAGGGCGGGTGGTCGAGCGTAGCGCGAAAAAACAATCACCGACGGCAAAGCCGATCTTGCTTCGCGATGCGCGCGTCGAATCGATGCTCGGTATCGCGCTGGCGCCGAAAACGAGCGCCGCTATTTTGTCGAATCTCGGCATGCGTGTAACTCGCAGCGGTAAAGGATTTCGCGTGTTGCCACCGTCGTGGCGTTTCGACATCCGACGCGAGGTTGATTTGATCGAAGAACTTGCACGCGTTCACGGTTACGACAAAATTCCCGCTGCGCGCCCGCGTATCGAAATGATCGCGCCACCGGCCTCCGAAGGACGCGTCCATGAATCGCGTCTGCGTTCGATGTTGGTGGATCGCGATTATCAGGAAGTGATTACGTACAGTTTCGTCGATCTGAAGCTGCAGTCTTTGCTCGATCCGCAAACCAAACCGCTCATGTTGGCTAATCCGATTAGCGCCGACATGGCGGCGATGCGTACCTCGCTTTGGCCGGGGTTGATTCAAGCGCTGCTTTACAATCTCAATCGTCAACAAACGCGTCCACGCATTTTTAAAATCGGGCGGCGTTTTATTCAAAACGAATCGTCATTGATTCAAGAACCCTGTCTCGCGGCGGCTCTAGTCGGTTCGGCCGAAGCGGAGCAGTGGGGGAGTAAGGCGCGCGAGGCCGATTTTTTCGACGCCAAGGCGGATGTAGAAGCGTTGTTCGCATTGACTGGCGTCGGCGATGCACTGCGTTTTAAATCGATCGCTCATCCGGCGTTGCACCCAGGACGTTGTGCGCAGATCGTGTTGAACGACAACGTGGTTGGTTTCTTAGGCGCGCTGCATCCGGATATTCAAGCTACACTGAATCTCGATCGTTCGGTTATCCTGTTCGAAATTGTTTTAGAAGCGTTGACCCAAGCCAAGATACCGGCGTTTAAAGAAATATCTCGATTCCCAGCGGTGAGACGTGACGTCTCGTTCTGGGTGGCGGATCAGATTCCTGCTGAATCGGCGCTCGAATGCGTATCTAAAGTGGCCGGGAAATTGCTTGTTCACCTCGCGTTGTTTGACGAATATCGCGGCAAAGGTATTGATTCCGGAAGAAAAAGTTTGGCTTTGGGCTTGACCTTGCAGGACTCTTCGCGCACTCTTAATGAAGCGGATGTCGATGCGGTAATCACGCAGGTGATCGCTGCCTTGCAGATGGAGTTGGGGGCACAACTGCGCAGTTAGTGAATAAATCGCTGGGTCGGCAACGCCGGCCCAAAAAACGAATCAGGGGAAGATACGGACAATGGCGCTGACCAAAGCAGACTTGGCGGAAGCTCTGTTTAACGAACTGGGCCTAAATAAGCGAGAAGCCAAGGAATTCGTCGAGCTCTTTTTCGATAAAATCCGGCTTGCCTTATCCGAAGGACATAACGTGAAGCTCTCCGGCTTCGGTAACTTTACCCTGCGTAAGAAGAATTCCCGGCCGGGACGTAATCCCAAAACCGGCGAAGAAATCCCGATTACCGCACGGCGCGTCGTAACTTTTCGCGCCAGCCATAAGTTGAAAGAGCGGGTAGAACAGAACGCTCGTTTAGACGCCGACAAGATCCGCAAACAGATAGAAGCGAATGCTTGATCCGGCAGCAAATCACGAATTTCCCCCGATTCCCAGCAAACGCTACTTCACGATCGGTGAGGTAAGCGATCTTTGCGCGGTGAAGCCGCACGTCCTGCGTTATTGGGAGCAAGAATTTCCTCAACTTAAGCCGGTAAAGCGTCGCGGTAATCGGCGCTACTACCAACGGCACGACGTTGTTTTGATCCGGCAGATTCGCTTATTGCTGTATGTAGAAGGTTTTACCATCGGCGGCGCGCGTTCCAAACTCGCGCTCCAACACCCCGCACCGGAAGAGCTCGAGCGTCAACAAGCGATCGAGACGCTCATCAGCGAGCTCGAAGACGTACTCGCGATGTTGGACGAAGAAGAGTAAATCGTTTTTTGTTCCCGAAGCATCTTCAGGTATTATGGCGGCCGCTCGAGGCGCCTACGCACCTCGATGTTTTTCGGGGCGTAGCGCAGCCTGGTAGCGCACCACCTTGGGGTGGTGGTGGTCGGAGGTTCAAATCCTCTCGCCCCGACCAATTTAATTTAAATCCTATTGTTCGCTCATGCGTTTCTTATTAAGTAACGACGACGGTTATCTGGCGCCGGGACTCGGCGTCCTCGCGCGCGCATTAAGCCCGCTCGGCGAGCTGGATGTTTTCGCCCCCGAACGCAACCGCAGCGGTGCTAGTAACTCGTTAACGCTCGATCGTCCGCTGCGAGTACGGCAAGCCGAAAATGGCTTCTACTATGTCGACGGTACGCCGACCGATTGCGTGCACCTGGCGATTACCGGTTTACTGGAACACAAACCGGATATGGTGATCTCGGGCATTAATCACGGCGCGAATCTGGGCGATGACGTACTGTATTCCGGCACTGTTTCGGCGGCGATCGAAGGAAGATTCTTAGGCGTGCCGGCGATCGCCGTGTCGCTCGCCAACCATAACGGTAAACATTTCGACACCGCCGCCAAAATTGTTGTGCGCGTCGTCGAGCGTTTGGTACATGAGCCGTTACCGGCGGATACAATTCTGAGCATTAACATTCCCGACTTGCCGATGGAACAAATCGCCGGTATCGAAGCCACGCGTCTAGGTCGACGTCATCAAGCTGAAGCGATGATTCGCGCCAGCGATCCACAGGGCAACCCGGTGTATTGGATCGGTGGCCCAGGACTCGAAGCCGATGCTGGGCCTGGCACCGATTTCGATGCGATGCGCCGTCAGTGCGTATCGATCACCCCTTTGCACGTGGATTTGACCCGCTATACTGCACTCGACCAAGTCGCGTCTTGGTTGCGAAAGTTATAAAGGATTTTCCGACGCAGTGAATGTCCCGCTACGCGGTATCGGTATGACGTCCCAGCGTACGCGCGAGCGGCTGATTCAGCGTTTGCGCGACGAAGGTGTTCGCGATCAACGTGTCCTCGACGCGATTCGCGAAACGCCGCGTCATATTTTCGTCGATGAAGCGCTCGCTTCGCGCGCTTACGAAGACACCGCGCTTCCCATCGGCTACGGCCAGACTATTTCGCAGCCCTTCATCGTCGCCGTGATGACGCAAACCTTGCTCGCTGGCGGCGTACCGCGCAACGTGCTCGAAATCGGCACGGGTTCGGGATACCAAACTGCGGTGTTGTCGCGATTAGTGCCCCTAGTACACAGCATCGAGCGCTTGGCGCCGTTATTTCAACTCGCGCACAAGCGCATGCGTCAACTGAATTGCCGTAACGTACGTTTGCGTTTAGGCGATGGTTCGCAAGGCTGGCTGGAACACGGTCCCTACGACGCTATTTTGGTCACCGCGGCCCCGCCGGAAATTCCAGAGCCGTTGCTGCAACAACTCGCCGTCGGTGGACGTATGGTTGTGCCGGTGGGTGAGCAGGGTGCGCAAGAATTGCAATTGATCCAGCGCACCGAACAAGGGATCACGCGCGAGCGTCTCGAATACGTGAGTTTCGTGCCGCTGGTGCGCGGGTAGCGATGGCCGCGCGGCCCGATGAACCGTGGCGCCGTCGTACGCGATATGCCGCGATAGTATTGATGTTGTTGTTAAGCGCTTGCGCGCATCGCGCCAGCAGCAAACCCGCCGAGCATGACAAACCGCGTAACATCGACGCCGAATACCGCGAAGTTGTTCGCGGCGATACCCTCTACAGCATCGCCTGGGAATCCGGACGCGATTACCGCGAACTTGCCGCATGGAACGATATTGCGCCGCCTTACACGATCAAACTCGGGCAAAAAATAAAGTTACGTCCGCCGTCGACGCCGGTGGTGAAAAAGCCGACAGGTCCGAATATGCATACGGTGCAGAAAGGGGAAACGCTCTATAGCATCGCCGCGCGTTACGACGTCACGGTGGCGGATATCGCCATCTGGAACACGATTCCGCAACCTTACGTAATTAAGATCGGACAGACCTTGCGGTTATCGGGGCCAACCGATCGCGTCGCCGCGCGCACGGAAACGAAACGCGACGAAAAAAGCGAGACGCCGAAAACGGCTGCCGCGCCGATCAACGCGCCGGCAACGAATACAAAACCTGTCGCTTCATCCGTACCGGTGGTTTCATCCGTCGGTGCATGGACCGCACCCGCCGATGGAAATATTTTGACGCGCTTCGGCGACACGTCGCGTGGAATAGACATCGGTGGCAAGCCCGGTCAGCCAATCGTCGCCGCGGCGCCGGGCACTGTCGTGTATCAAGGGAGTGGACTACGTGGATACGGACAGCTTATTATCGTTAAGCACAATACAGATTTTCTGAGCGCGTATGCGCATTGCGACAGGATTGTTGTACGAGAAGGGAATGTGATAAAACGCGGTCAGAAAATTGCTGAAATGGGCAGCACAGGTACCGATCGCGTGAAATTGCATTTTGAAATCCGATACCGCGGCACGCCTGTCGATCCGCTCAACTTCATTTCCAAGAAATAGCCGCATGCCCACACGCAAAACTCCCAGTACCAAGAAAGGTCCGCGCCAAAAGGCGCCGGTTACTGTTACTAAGGTGAAAGCTCCTCAGGCGGCAGTCGAGGAAGCCGACACCGATACGGAAACCGAAACGGCCTCGAATGCCGAAAACGAAGAAAATGAAAACGAAGAGGGCGCCCAAGAAGCGCCTGAGCGGGAAACCGAAGCCCAGTCCGAATCGGCGAGCAGCAGTAGCAGTAGCAGTAGCAGGAGTAGTAGTGGTAGCGGCAGCGAAGACGGTTATTACTCGCAAGCCGATGCCACGCGTTTATATCTAAAAGAAATCGGCTTTTCGTCTCTGCTCACCGCGCAGGAAGAAGTGTTCTTCGCGCGTAAAGCGCAGAAGGGCGACGAAGCGGCGCGTAAGCGGATGATCGAGAGTAACTTGCGCTTGGTCGTGAAGATCGCGCGACGCTATATGAATCGCGGTTTGTCGCTGCTCGATTTAATCGAAGAAGGCAATCTCGGTCTCATCCGCGCTGTGGAAAAATTCGACCCCGAACGCGGATTCCGATTTTCGACCTACGCGACGTGGTGGATTCGTCAAACCATCGAACGCGGCATCATGAATCAGACGCGCACGATCCGCTTGCCGGTGCATGTGTTGAAGGAAATCAACATCTATCAACGCGCGGCACGCCATCTTTCGCAAAAGCTCGATCACGAACCGACGCCGGAAGAAGTGGCGAACTTGCTCGACAAGCCGGTTGAAGACGTGAAAGAAATGTTGGGCTTGAACGAGAAGGTGGCGTCGGTCGATGCGCCGCTTGACGACGATCCCGATCGCTCGCTACTCGACGCCATCGCCGACGAGCGTGCGCCGGATCCGGAAAAAATTCTACAACGCGAAGATTTGCAGGCGCTGATCGCGCAATGGCTCGCCGAGCTGAACGACAAACAACGCGAAGTCGTCGAACGCCGCTTCGGTTTGAGCGGACGCGAAATTTCCACGCTCGAAGAAGTCGGCGCGGACATCGGTGTGACACGCGAACGCGTGCGACAGATTCAAGTCGAAGCGCTTAAGCGGTTGCGTACGATTTTGGAACAGGCAGGTTACTCGGTCGATTCCAAATAATGGGGTTGGCGTGATCGACCACACTGGCGTCGCCGTCAGTAATTTTTCCAAGAGCAAGAAATTCTACGAAGTCGCGCTGGCGCCGCTCGGTTATAAGATGTTGCTGGAATTAACCGCTGAGCAAACCGACGGCTACGAAGGCGCGGGTTTCGGTGTGCCGCCGAAACCCGACTTGTGGATCGGCAAAGGCACGCCGCAAAATCCACCTGTGCATATCGCTTTCCGCGCCGACAGCCGCGCGCAAGTCGATGCATTTTATAAAGCCGCGCTTGCTGCCGGTGGCCGTGATAACGGTGCTCCCGGTGTACGTCCGCACTACCACACGCATTACTATGCCGCTTTCGTCTTGGATCCGGACGGCCATAACATCGAAGCGGTGTGCCATCATCCGGCGTAGCCTTTCTCGCTTTTAGCCATCCGTTTTTTCGATCATCAGGATTGCCGCGATTACGCGGCGGTCGTCGCTCGCCAGAATGTTATAAGTACGGCAAGCGGCGGCCGTGTCCATGACTTCAACACCGATACCAGCACGCGCGAGTGGGGCCGTGCAGGCGGGTGACGGAAAGCGCAACCGTGTCCCGGTGCCGATGATGACGACCTCGGGCCGTTGGGCGGCGATGGCGTCGAAATGCTCTGGTTTGAGGTCTTCGAAGTGCTGAGGCGTCCAATCGGTGACGATCTTCTGGGGCGTCAATACGACGCTTGCGGTGTAAATCTTATCGTTGATCGTGATTGTTCCCGGCGCGTAAGCGCGCACTAGGTTTTTCGAGGTATCGCTTTCAAGCTGAATTTTCATCGTTCCGTTCCATCGCCGAACCATCATTGGCGTGTTTTGGCTTTCCACTTTTTATCGGAAACTCTATAATGCAAGACGATTCAGCCGCTTACGTCTCAACCGAAAATCATCGCCGTCGAACCATACACAATGGAAGACTTTCCGCGCATCAAGCGCTTGCCGCCCTACGTCTTTAATATCGTCAACGAGCTCAAGGCCCAGGCACGTCATCGCGGCGAAGATATCATCGATTTCGGCATGGGCAATCCCGACGGCGCGACGCCCAAGCATATTGTCGACAAATTAGTCGAAGCCGCGCAACGGGCGGACACACACCGTTACTCGGTTTCGAAAGGCATACCGCGGCTGCGAAGCGCGATCTGCCACTGGTACAAGCGCCGCTACGACGTCGACCTCGACGCCGATAAAGAAGCAATCGTCACCATTGGTTCGAAAGAAGGCTTGTCGCATCTCGCGCTCGCTACGGTAGATCGCGGCGACGCGGTGTTGGTTCCCAATCCGTCTTATCCGATTCACACCTACGGTTTCGTCATCGCTGGTGCCGATATTCGTCACGTGCCCTTGGTGCCGGGCGTGGACTTCTTCGCCGAACTGCAAAAGGCCATTATTCATTCGTGGCCGAAGCCGAAGATGTTAGTGCTGAACTTTCCCGCGAATCCGACGACGCAGTGCGTCGAGTTGGATTTTTTCGAACGTGTCGTTGCTATCGCCAAAGAACATCAAATTTGGGTGGTGCATGATCTGGCCTACGCCGACATCGTGTTCGACGGTTACAAGGCGCCGTCGATTCTGCAAGTGCCGGGCGCGAAAGACGTGGCCGTAGAATTTTTCACGCTGTCGAAAAGTTACAACATGCCGGGATGGCGCGTCGGTTTCATGTGCGGCAACGAGAAGCTCGTGGCAGCACTCGCCAAACTCAAATCATATTTCGATTATGGCACGTTCACGCCGATTCAAGTCGCGGCAATCTTGGCGCTCGAAGGTCCGCAAGATTGCCTTGAAGAAATTTGCTCCATTTATCAGAAGCGCCGCGATGTGTTGTGCAACGGGTTATTCGCCGCTGGCTGGGAAGTGGAAAAACCGAAAGCGACGATGTTCGTTTGGGCGCGGATTCCGGAACCGTATCGCGCCGCGGGTTCGCTGGAGTTTTGTAAAAAATTACTCGCTGAAGCCAAGGTGGCGGTTTCGCCCGGTATCGGTTTCGGCCAGTACGGCGACGATCACGTGCGGTTCTCGCTCATTGAAAACGAGCATCGTACGCGCCAAGCCGTACGCTCCATCCGTGATATGTTTCGTCACGACAACGTATTGACCGGCATCAAAGAACCACAGGCGCTCTAAGACAATGAACTCCGCCAAGATCGGCATTCTCGGTCTGGGAACGGTCGGCTGCGGCACGATCAACGTGCTCGCGCGCAACCGTGAAGAAATCACTCGCCGCGCCGGCCGCGAAATTAAAGTGGTGAAAGCATCGGCGCGCGATTTGAAAAAAGCGCGTCCCGTCGCCATCGGTGGTTTCGATTTGGTGAGCGATTCGTACGAAATCGTGCGCGATCCGCAGATCGAGGTCGTGGTGGAATTGATCGGCGGTTATGAGCCGGCGCGCTCGCTGGTGTTGGAAGCGATCGCGCATGGCAAACACGTTGTCACCGCGAATAAGGCGCTGATCGCGGTGCACGGTAACGAGATTTTTTCCGCGGCGCAGAAAAAAGGCGTCACGGTCGCGTTCGAAGCCGCGGTCGCCGGCGGCATTCCGATCATCAAGACCATCCGTGAAGGCTTTACCGGCAATCGCATCGAATGGGTCGCCGGTATCGTCAACGGCACCAGCAATTTCATCCTCACGGAAATGCGTGATAAAGGCCGTGATTTCGCGGATGTGCTCGCCGAAGCGCAGCGCCTGGGTTACGCCGAAGCCGACCCGACCTTTGATGTCGAAGGCATCGACGCCGCGCATAAGCTCACAATTTTGGCCGCTATCGCGTTCGGTATTCCGTTGCAGTTCAAGCAGGTGTACACCGAAGGCATCACGCAGATCACGCGCACCGATGTGGTGTACGCGGAAGAATTGGGGTATCGCATTAAACAACTCGCCATCGCGCGGCGGGTGAACGACAAAGTGGAACTGCGTGTGCATCCCACCTTGATCCCAGAGCGACGCATCATCGCCAACGTCGACGGTGTGATGAACGCGGTGCTGGTGAAAGGCGACGCGGTAGGACCGACACTATTTTATGGCGCCGGCGCTGGTGCTGAGCCGACCGCGTCGGCGATCGTCGCGGACTTGGTGGACGTCGTGCGTACCTTGACCACGGATCCTACCAACCGCGTACCGCATCTCGCGTTTCAGCCGGATTCGATCGTGAACCTTCCGATCCTGCCGATGGAAGAAGTGCAGACCGCTTATTACTTACGCCTAAACGCCGAAGATCGGCCGGGCGTGCTGGCCGATGTCACGCGCATCTTGGGCGATCTCGGCATTAGCATCGAAGCGATCTTGCAGAAGGAACCGCGCGAGGGCGAGAAAGTGGTGCCGATCATCATTCTGACGCATCGCATTCTCGAAAAGAACATGAACGCCGCGATCCAACGCATCGAAGCCTTGCCTTCGATCCAACGCCACGTCGTGCGCATTCGTTTAGAACATCTAAACCGTGATTGGAAATAATTCGTGATGAATCTCGGCAGCCGCTATACCGGCCTCATCGATAAATACCGCGACCGTTTACCGGTCTCGGACGACACGCGCATCATCAGCTTAGGCGAGGGCAACACGCCGCTGATTCGCCTAAACAATATTCCGCGCACGCTCAGCAAACACGTGGACATCTACGTCAAATTCGAAGGTCTTAATCCTACTGGATCGTTTAAAGACCGCGGCATGACCATGGCAGTGACGAAAGCGGTGGAAGAGGGTAGCCGCGCGATCATTTGCGCCTCGACCGGAAATACATCGGCGGCGGCGGCGGCATACGCGTCGCGCGCTGGCATTAGCTGTTTCGTTTTGATCCCGGAAGGCAAAATCGCACTTGGAAAATTGGCGCAGGCCATGATTCACGGCGCGGTCGTGATTCAGATACAAGGCAACTTCGACGTCGGCATGCAGTTAGTAAAAGACGTCGCGCGCGAAGCGCCGGTAACGATCGTCAACTCGATCAATCCCTATCGCTTACAGGGTCAGAAGACTGCCGCTTTCGAAATCGTCGAAGAACTCGGTGCCGCGCCCGATTATCATGCCTTGCCCGTCGGCAATGCCGGCAATATCACCGCGCATTGGATGGGATATTGCGAATATCACGATCATGGCATCGTCAACAATCGCCCTGTCATGATCGGTTATCAGGCCGCAGGTGCCGCGCCGTTCGTGGTCGGCAAGATGGTCGACGATCCGGAAACCGTGGCCACGGCGATTCGCATTGGTCATCCGCAATCGTGGGACAAAGCCTGGCAAGTACAAAAAGAATCGAAGGGTTGGTTCGATAAGTGTTCCGATGAAGAAATTCTGGCGACGCAAAAACTGCTCGCTCGAAAAGAAGGCGTGTTCTGCGAGCCGGCCTCCGCCGCATCATTGGCGGGCGTATTGCGCGATATCAAAGGCGGAAAAATTCCTGAGAACAGCCGTATTGTTTGTACGCTGACGGGTCATGGTCTTAAAGATCCAGATACCGCGATCAAACAAAGCGCCGACCCGGTTTTGAAGGTTGAAG
>JAHFQD010000255.1 GCA_023266455.1 Candidatus Muproteobacteria bacterium | reverse complement strand
ACGCCAACACGCTGCCGCCGAGTTCGCCGAGTTTCGCCCACAGCCACCGCAGAAAATCCGGGCCGCAGATGGCGATGGCGAACAAGGCGGCGATCATCGTCGTAGTCATCAATAACACCGCGCCAAGACGACTCCACCACTCGCGCGCTTCTTCGGAAAAACCGCGGCCGACCAAGCCGACGTGAACCACCGCTACTAAAGCGTAAATGCCGACGACTAACGACATGCCGTAACTCGCGACATATTCGCCCGGACTCGTCATCTGCTGCCATTCGCCGACTTGGTACATCTGAAACCAACGGCTAAACCAAGACGCCAAACAAAGCAGCAACACACCGCCGACCGCACCGGCGAAGAACGCGCCCGGAACGACTTTGAACGCGCGGAGCAAATAAAGAATCCGCATCCAAATCCTGGTCTGGTTTCGTTCCGATTTCGGCGCGCGCGTCACGGCGATGGTGACGAACCAACCGATGACCCACAGCAACGCGTACATCACGCCGACGGCGCCGGCCCACGACAGCCAATCGGCGCCGAAGTCGATCACACCGTGGTATTGCACCCATACCCACAAGCCCATACCGACCAACCACGCGGCGATCAGCGTCGGCAACACTACCAACAGCCAAATAAAAATCGGCGGCATGGCGATACGTTGATGCATATCGCGCTTCACCGAGTTCGTCGGCGGCGCGGCGAGATTGGCGCTCACCACCATCACCGCGACTAACACCAACGAAAACGAAATCCACAACAGCGATTCGCTATGCCCTTTCCAATTCTGCATCGTACTGACGAGTTGCAAGTGCAGCGAGACCACGATGCTCGGCAACATCAACAATGCCGATAAGGAAAAAATGAGGATGGCGAGATTGAGGAAAAAATTACGCGCGTAGGTGGTGGCGATGGTCCAGGTATCGCCACTCAGCGCGCCGCGTTTCGGCGTGAGGTAGCTGCTGTAGCTGCGCAAGAAACGGACTTGATCGACCTCCGGCCGGCCCTTATGGTGCGGTCCGCGCACCAATTGCCGTTGCACGTCTTGCAGTTTGCCGCGCGCATCGTTGGTGCGCTTGATCCAGGAACAGAGCCAGGACCCAATGTAGCCGCCACCCGAAACCGTGGAGAGATAATCGAAAAACGGCAGCAGTCCGCGCTTGGCTAACCCCTGCAAGACGCCGAGATTAAAGGTCGCGCTGCGTATGCCGCCGCCGGAAAACGCCAGCCCAATGAGCCGCGCCCCATGCGCGCGTTGTTTTGCGTCGCCTTCCTTGGGAATTTCCTTGTTATTTCCGCGAGTCGCGCGCGCCTGCGCGATCTCATCCAACTCCGTTTTCAGCACATCGTTAAACGACGCCGCTTCGCGTTCCTGCATCGCGCCCTTCCATTTTTGTTCCGGGGTTGTTGCGGGTACTATAGCGTAACGATTTTATTAATCCACAAGACGTCTCTCTCGCTTCCGGAATAGATTCAGCGATCGCTCGCCGTCGCGAGGACCGCTAAAGATATATTTTCCCGTTCAATGACCGCACCTACCTCTCCACTCCCCCGCGCCGTCGTCGTGTTCGGCTTCGTCAGCTTGCTGAATGACTTCGCGGCGGAAATGGTGGCGCCACTCGTACCTATTTTGCTGGCGACCACGTTGAACGCCGGCCCGGCGGTGTTGGGTCTCATCGAAGGCGTAGCCGAAGCGGTGTCGAACTTGCTCAAGCTCTGGTCGGGCCGGCACTCGGATCTTCACGGTCGGCGTAAACCGTACATCGCCGGCGGTTATCTGCTGTCCAACATCGCCCGCCCTTTGATGGCGATTTCCGGCTCCTGGCTCACAGTGCTGGCGATTCGCGTCACCGATCGCGTCGGCAAAGGCATACGCACCACGCCGCGCGACGCGCTCGCCGCCGATGCCGTGACGCAAGCCAATGCGGGACGCGCTTTTGGCTTCATGCGCAAACTGGATCATGCCGGCGCGGTGCTGGGCACCTTGGCTGCGGCGGCGATTATTTATTTCGGATCGCAACGACTGGAAATCGTCATCGCGCTTTCCGCGATCCCCGGCATCGCGGCAGTATCGTTGATTATTTTCGGCGTGAAAGAAACGGCGCGGGCACCGCGCGCGTCATCGCAACTGGCGCTGCTGCGGTGGACGCTACTGCATCTCAAAACCCGCACGTATCTCGCCACACTCGGCTTCTTCACCATCGGCAAAATTCCCGAAAGCTTTCTGCTGCTGCGCGGACATGAACTCGGCATGAGCGTAGTCGAGCTGCTTTTACTCTGGGCGGCGATGCATGTTGTCAAAGTCGCGGTCGCGGAACGCGCCGGCGGTTATACCGACCGTGTCGGACGCCGACCGGTCATCCTCGCGGCGTGGATCACCTACGCCGTCACCTTACTGGCGATGGCGTTCGCGCACGCGCCACTGTGGTTATGGCTATCGAGCGCCGGCCTCGGCATTTATTTCGGCTTCAGCGAAGGCGCCGAACGCGCGCTGGTGCGCGACCTCGCCGTGCCGGAAGAATACGGCACCGCCTTCGGCTGGTATCACATGATTTCTGGAATGGCCGCGGTTCTCGCGGGTCTTTTATTGGGTGGCTTATGGAGCATTTGCGGCGCCTCGACGGCGTTCGTTGTGTCCAGCGTTATCGCCACTCTCGGAGTTTTCTCTTTCTGGCGCTACGTGCGTACTTAAAAAAACTATGTCAATTGCTCCCTTACGATTATTAAAAAACGAAGAACGCCGTTTACGCGCGGGTCACACGTGGATATTCAGCAACGAGATCGACGCCAAGATCACGCCGTTAAGCACGTTCGAGCCGGGTCAACTGGTCGCCATCGAAGACGCCAGTGGGCGCGTGCTCGGCAGCGGTTATATCAATCCACACGCCTTGATCTGCGCGCGCCTAGTGTCGCGCGATCCGGAAATTCTTTTGGAAAAATCGCTGATCGTGCATCGGCTCAACATCGCGCTGTCATTGCGCGAGCGGCTGTTCGATAAACCGTATTACCGCCTCGTCTTCGGCGACGCCGATGCTTTACCCGGTTTAGTCGTCGATCGCTACGACGACGTGCTGGTGGCGCAAATCACCACCGCCGGAATGGAACGCGTGCGCGACGATATTCTCGCGGCGCTAGAAAAAGTTGTGAAACCGCGCGCGGTGCTGTGGCGCAACGATACTTCGATACGCGAACTGGAAGCGCTTTCGTCATACGTCGAACCGGCGTTAGGCGAAGTACCGGAAACGGTGCGTCTCGAAGAAAACGGTGCCACATTCGAAGCGCCGCTGGCGACCGGGCAGAAAACTGGCTGGTTCTACGATCACCGTATGAATCGCGCGCGCGTCGGCCATTATGTCCGCGGATTGCGCGTGCTCGATGTGTTCAGCTATCTCGGCGCGTTCGGCGTGCAAGCGGCGCTGGCGGGCGCGGCGGGCGTGACGTGCGTCGACTCGTCGCAAAAATCCGCCGACTTCATCCGACGCAACGCGGAACTCAACGGCGTCGGCGATAAAATTCAGACGATCACCGACGACGCCTTCGAAACGCTGCGGCGACTGCGCACTGAACGCGAGCGCTTCGACGTCATCGTGCTCGATCCGCCGGCATTCATCAAACGTAAGAAAGATATTAAAGAAGGCACCGAAGCGTATCGGCGCATCAACCAAATGGCGATGCAGGTGCTGTCCAAGGACGGCATCCTGGTGTC
>JAHFQD010000254.1 GCA_023266455.1 Candidatus Muproteobacteria bacterium | reverse complement strand
GAACAATGCGAACACCGCCGCTTGAATCCCGATCTGCGAAACACCGGCGTCGTGATAAACCTCCGACGCCACGCCGAAATACTCGCCGAACGCGACGCTGGCGGCGCTAAAAACATCCCGCGGCGTGTGATAACGCTGATAACTCATCGAGAACCGCGGCTGGCGCGGATCGGCCACGAGCGGCGCGAACAGTTCGTGTTCAGGCAAAATCTCGTAGCTCACTTCTCGCTCGGGACTGCTAGTCTCGCACTTCACCTCTTCATCCCAGTTCACGTGCTTGATACGGCTATTCTTCGCCAGCAACCGTTCGATTTCGCGCTTTTGCGAAGGGCCGAGACAAGCGCGCGCGGAGAGGAAGGCGCTTTCCGTCTCCAACTTTTGGATACGCACATCCATAACCGGGAAACGATCGTCGAGCAGTCCTTGAACATAACCACGCATAAAGTCGTCGCTGTCGGCGGTGGCGCAGGTAACAACGAGCATCCATAAGACGGCGAATACCAAACGGGGTAATACGCCCGATAAACGATTGACTGACACGTTTCCCTTTACCAATCGATAATTTGCAACAAAGCCGAGGATTGTACTCGTAACGCCGACGATTCGCCGATGATCCACGACGAATGCGGCATCGACCCCGACAATTCGGCTCACTGCCGCGACGATATCGGATCATGTTAGGATTTCTAGGTTCGGTGAATCGTTCTCAAGGAAAGGCTGTCAGGAATAACGTCATGAAAGAGAGTAAAACCGCTCCGCTCACCTTACCGTCCGACGTCCCGGAAGAAACCGGGGGACCGGTCTTCGCGTTGGAACGCTTTCTCGCACGCCAGCTGTTGGCCTTCACGGGAAATGCGCCGATCGCGCTGATACTTTGGAACGGCGAAGAAATCGTCACCAATCCGCATCACATCGTCGCGCACCTGCACATCCGCGATCGCGGCGCGCTATGGAAACTTTGCCTCAATCCCGATCTCAATTTCGGCGATCTGTATAGCATCGGCCGCGTAGACGTCGAAGGCGATTTTCTGCGTTTTCTGGAAACGGTCTACACCGGCGTCAGCAATACACCGCCGCCTGCGCCGCTTAAAAAGCTGCGCCGCTTCCTGAATCGCCCACGCACCAATACGCTCGACGATTCGCGCGGCAATATTCAACACCACTACGACCTCGGCAACGACTTCTACGAGTTATGGCTCGATAACGAGGCGATGCAGTACACCTGCGCTTATTATCCGGAACCGAACATGACGCTGGAGCAAGCCCAGCGCGCGAAGATGGACCACGTCTGTCGCAAGCTGCAACTCAAACCCGGCGATCAGGTCGTCGAAGCCGGTTGTGGATGGGGTGGTTTAGCGCGGCACATGGCGCGTCATTACGGCGTTAACGTGACTTCTTACAATATCTCGCACGAGCAAATTCGCTACGCGCGCGCCAAAACCAAAGAACAAGGTCTCGACAGCCGCGTAACCTATGTCGAAGACGACTACCGCAACATCGACGGTAAATACGACGTGTTTGTTTCGATCGGCATGTTGGAGCTCGTGGGCCGCAACAACTACCGCGAGCTCGGCCGCGTCGCCAACAACTGTCTGAAAGAAACTGGCCGCGGTTTGATTCACAGCATCGGCCGCAACAAAGCCGAACTCATGAACGCGTGGATCGAAAAACGCATCTTCCCTGGCGCATATCCGCCGAGCTTGAGCGAGATGATGGAAATTTTCGAACCGTATCGCTTCTCGGTGCAAGACGTGGAAAACATCCGCCTACACTACGCGCGCACCTTGGCACACTGGTTGGAGCGTTTCGAAAAGAACGCGCATCAAATCGAAAAAACCTACGATCGCGCGTTCGTACGCGCGTGGCGACTGTATCTCGCCGGATCGATCGCCGCGTTCACGACGGCGTCGTTGCAATTGTTTCAAGTCGTTTTCACACGCGAACGCAACAACAACTTGCCGTCGTCGCGCGCGCATATATACAAATAATCTAACCGGCGGTCGGTGCGTGCGCCGACCGCCGGTCTTCTGCGTCTTGGCATCGTCCGTACATCGCTAGACAAACGTCCACGCTCCACTGAGAATCTCCCCACCCGCCGTAATCGCCGCGTTGTAATTCACAAGGGTGCGGCGTGTCGCACCGGCCGAGCGCACCGCTCGCGCCTTTGATGGATAAACAAGGAAAAGGAGTTTTTCTCATGGCTCAAGATACAGAAGCACCCGCCCGCGCGCTCGCGGGAGATCGCAGCGCCGTTGCCGAACGCTCGATCTCTAGCGACGTCCTCAGCATGCTGCAAGAACGACTGCCGTTCTTGGTAGCGCAACTCACGCGACGCATCAATATCGACCAGGTCACCGCTGAATCGGGCACGAGCGATAACGTGACGATCAACAAAATGACGCTTGGCGACGCAACCATCGAATCGCTGACGCTGAGCAACGTCGCCGCGACGTTGCAGGGTTCGCAAGCGTTCCTGGAGAACGTGCGCACGGTGCTTGAACTGCACTTCACGTTTCAGTGGGAAGTCGATCTCGGCTGGCTCGGTAGCTGGGGCGACACCAACGACTTGGGCTCGATCAACATTCCGGTCAATGTCGGCAACGTCAGCATTCCTTCTCTGGCGAATATTCAGTTCAACATTCCGACCGCGACGGTAACCAACGCCAAGGCGCACATCGACCCGATTTCCAACCTCGCGCTCGGTCCCGCGCACTTCGGCAAGATCACCGTAAACGACACCGACGCACCGAGCGAAGGTTTCAACATCACCGGCATGAGCGTCGGCGACGTGAACGTGAACAAGATCGGCATACCGAAAACCAACACGACCTCGGCGAACATCGCCTCGATCACGCCGGACCGCGCCATCACCCTGCCGCAAGCCACGATAACCGGCGCCAGTCTCCCGGCGGTGCAAGTCGGCACGATCAACGCCGGCGGTTTCGGATTTCCAGCGAACGCCTCGCGGCGCACGCTCGAAATCGACCTCGGCATCCTCGACTTCAAATTGAATATCGACCCGATCATGCACTTGAACGTCGGCGCGATGACGATTCGTGACGCGTCGTTCGCGGTCGCGCTCGGTCGGATGGACGCCAGAAACATCACCGTACCGATCAAGATCGAAGGCGTGAACGTGCAGAAGCTCGGCTTGAACTCGCTCAAGATCAACCAGATTCGCCTGTAAGGCGGGAGGCCTCATGACAAACGAAACCTATAATTTCGACGCGCTGTGGAACAAAGCGCAAAGCGAACCGCAAGTACAAAAAGTCGCGGTCGCGAACAAAGTACAAATAGACCTGACAATCCACGACGTCATGGATCGCTACGTCGACCACGCGCGTGAAGCGGTCAAGCAGAATAAGTTGAGCCGGCAAACGCTCGACGAGCTCACCGCGCAAACGCAGAACTACAAAACGGCGCTGTCGAAACTCGAATCCGCCGGTATCTCGACGATTATGGATATCGGAAAACGTTTAGGTAAGAAAATATCGGACACGATGAAGTAACCGTGACACGGGCGGCGAGGTAACTTGCCGCCCGTTTTATTCGTCGTAACGCTTGCGATCCGCGCGCCGTTTGCCCACCCGCTGTACCACGACTCCCAACACTCGAAAATCGTCGCCGACTTCCAGTGTCGGATAGCCGCCGTTCAACGGCCGTAGAAATCGACGATCTTGTTCGATGCAATATTGGCGAAAAACGGTTTCGAC
>JAHFQD010000253.1 GCA_023266455.1 Candidatus Muproteobacteria bacterium | reverse complement strand
CGCCGCATCAGAATCTTCGCGATCGGGATCGCGCGCTTGTCGGCTTATACGCGGCAAACCGGAAGGCGTTTCATACACCAATAATGGCGGACCGAAGTCTTCGGTAGCGCCGTGGTAACGCACATAATCGATAGCGCCAAGCTCGGCCCAAGCCATGCCCCCCGCTGGGGCTGCCGGTTGATCACTCATTTCTATCGGTTTCCAAAACAGTCTGCGCTGCAACGCCTGGCGCCTGAACTGCGATAACTTCAAACGATCGTAAACGCGAGCAATGAGGCTGGTGAGATGCGCAGCAAGGATGGAAGGTCTGCCCCACAACCTAAACGACATCACAGGCTGCCACTCTTGCATCAAGCCGCTCAAATAATGATCAACGTCTCGCATAACGATGCTTTGACCATAAACAGGATCACCGCTTTCACGCAGTTCGGTGACGCATCCGAACAATGCTCTTTCGATAATGTCCATCCGCCGGGCAGATAACGCTCCCGTCTTCCAATCCATATTCAGCGCTGTCGCGATGATAAGCGCATGGTTGATGACGTTTCGAACCGCCGTGTTGTGCGCTTCCGTGTTGATATCGACGGGTCTCGATCTATCCACCACGGCATCGGGATTATGTAAACCGCGAACGATTCCGCCGACTCGATCTTCGAAGAAGCGCACGATGATATAACGCAGCGGTTCTATCACATCAGACTCTGGCTCCAACTGCGCGAGCGTACTATCTATTAAGTTTTGCAACTGACGCGCGGTATCGCGAATGAGCACGCCGCGATCCACGGAAGTAACGACGCCGGTATGAAACATCGCCCACGCTTTAGCGACTTCCGAGCGCGTCGGCTCAACCAACGGATCGACCGACAACGGCGCTTCATCCGCCGTCGATGACGCCGTCGTCCCATCACTCGCGATAGGACGCACGCTGACGTAGTCGCCATGTACCGCGTCGGCATCGCCGATGAACTCACGCATCGGTATTGGCGCGTGCGACTTGTCACGCGAACCGGTCGCCGGATCGACAGGACCGATGACGCCCGTGTCATCGGTGCGCCGCCAATGCACGTCGGGTGCTGCGCGCAATCGAACCGTGAATTCGCCCTCGAACATGGCGGCGACGCGATCGGCATCTCCGGGTGTATCGAGCGGCGCTTCGAGTTCGCTGATCTGTGGCACCGGTCCCGTACTGTCGATCAGCCGTACGCCGAGATAGGGATCGTGAACCGCTTCCGGATCGCCGATAAATTCGCGCATTGCTATCGGCGGATGCGACACATCGCGCAATCCCGTCTCTGGATCGACTGGCGCAACGACGCCCAAGCCGTCTTTACCTCGCCAATGCACGTCAGGTGCGGCGCGCAAACGCACTCTCGTTCTGCCGCGAAGCATGGCGGCGACTCGATCGGCGACCTCCTGAGGATAAGCGCCCTCGCCCTCGGCCAACGAACAACCCGCCAACTCGATGAGAACATCTCCGCCGTCAATACGGCGAGGAGGATGGAAGCGTATGCGTCGAACAAGATTTTCTGCCATGGCTTCGGGCGGAATCAAGTGATACTCGCCCAAACGGCTATCGACAGCCCATCGAGAACGGATCCAAACGCCGTCGAGGCCGAGTACTTCAACCTCCCGTTGATGCGAGACCACCAGAATGGTGCGCTCTTCGAGGCGATACCGCTGCGCATACGGATACGCCGGATCGCTCGGTGAGAGCAGCATGACTGTGGGAGACATCAATCCGGGATTGAATCTTCCCTGGGCGGGGTAGCGCCGTAAAACACCTTCTTGGCGACGAAGCCGAACTTGATTAGGGGGATTCGGTTGTCGATCGCTTTCCGCGTCTGTGGCGTCGATGCCGAGTTGCTCCATCAGCGCCGAAATAACACGACGATCGCGATCGTACGTCAGCGTATCCATTAACTTATCTAACGGCACTAACTTCACTGCCTGGGATCTGGATCCCGCGGACTCGGGCGTACCGCCGATACGGCGCGCTCGATAAAACCGGGTGACAGTTCCTCGTCCTTCCACATCGATAATAAACTCTTCGAGTTGGATAAGAATTCCCGTCTGTGCCAATACGTCGATGATCGCGTTTCGTGCTAACGAAACATCATCCTCTTTCACGCCTGACGGCAAAACATTTTCCAAGCCATCGGACGAGTTCGTTGGCGTGACGACCCAAACACGACCATCGGGCTCAACGACGACTGCGCCGGAGGCAGGTGATTTATCGCTCTGCAAAATTAAGGGATGCGCAGCGTCAATCGCTTCGTTCACCTGCACCGACTGTCTGCTAGCTAACGTGTAAGACTGAAACGAGATTCCGTTGAGCCATTCGGGCACGATGCCTTCCGGCACGAAAACGGCTATCGCCCGACGATCTGTCCAGGTTTCCGGAGTACTCGGTTCTGAGGGCGACGTAATAGCAACGACTTGACCGAAAGTGCCTGAACGCGGATGGATATGCGCGGTGGCTTCCGCCACTTCGGCGGTGCGCGTTTCCAATACGGCGGCGATTCGTTGCAATGAACTGGGCGTCAAAAACGGGAAAAATTCTTCCAAATAACGCCGCCAATTGCCGTAGCGATCGCGCAAGGTAATAGCGAGATGCGCTTCCTCGCGCAAAATCGATACTTGTTTATATGAATGATCGGCAACAGCGCTCTGGTCCCATTAACTTTTCGATCAGCCGTTGAAATCGTCCTAGCATTGCCGCGGTATCGATTCCCTCGGTGTTCATGAGGCGGATCAAATCCTCCTCTGAAAAAGCCGTGAAATCCGGGAACACCCTGTGCAACGAACGGTCGAAAACCTGGCGCATCTCGAGCAACAGGTCACCAACCTCTTCGGTTTCTTTCAAATGGATTTCAAACTTACGGTCATACTCGTTTACCGCGATGACTTCGAAGCATGAATAAGGAATAAAAATATGCTCGTCGACATAGGGCGCGATCGAAACTGGGCCAAGTTTTCTGCCGTTCTTCGAATGGATAACGAATAAAACATTAGCGCCCGCGTAAAGCCACGGCGTATCGCGGTTGTACTTGGTCGTCGAGGCGCTGATCAAAAAGTTTTCGACTACGCGCCGACCGCGCACGTAACGTCTTCGAAGCAACGCCGGATCGACGTTGGCATAGCGATACAAAATGCCGACGTAGGCGGGAAGCTGATTCAGTCCGGAGGTCGCCAGCGCGACATCGGTGAATAGATGATTCCATCGCCAACTACCGTCGCGCACGGCTGGGTTGAGCAACAAATAATGCCGCGTCTCGTAAAGATTGACCGCCATCAGATCTTGCCAGGCGATGCCTGCTAAATGTGGATGCGCCTCGACGACGTCGAGCAATTGCTGTTGACGATCTCCCCAATCCGGATAAGGCACGTAATAACCTTTGTCATGCCGCCACTGAAATTGGGCACGCAACGCGGTTGAACTACGGTAATTCTTATCCAACACCACCGAATTTCTACCGACGATACCGCCGCAGAAATAGTCCTCAGAACTTAGATTCGGATCGAACGGCGCGTGCAATACGGGCCTTGAAAGAATACTCGGCGTCCATAACAACCTGTCGCCTACCCTGTCCGACGTCGCAAGTCTTCTGGTCAACTCCATAAGTGCTTCGCTGTCTTGGCTCGGCGGAATAACCACCGACGGGTAAGCGTCGCTCCGCGCTATAGCGCTTAATCCAGTCGGCGTCTTACTACTTGCG
>JAHFQD010000252.1 GCA_023266455.1 Candidatus Muproteobacteria bacterium | reverse complement strand
TTGTTCAGATTCCGATTCGACTCGCTTCAAACGCTGCGCGCTTCCTTCGAAAAATGCTCCCATGCCGCGCTGCAACCCCCCGGTGGTCCAACTTTCCTGCATAGCCGAGCGCGTCTGCGCGATCAATGCGTCGACGCTCTTCAGATTCATATGCCCCATCAAGATACCGGCCTGCTCGGTAAGCACGGTACGCGTGAGGTTAAATCCTTCGATTTCGCGATCGTATTTCTGTTTTTCTTCGCGCACGTGCGCAACCATTTTTTGGATCGCATCCAGATTCTTGCCGCCGAGTTGTTTCAACTCGACCAGTTGCTTATCGGTTTCCGCGAGACGTGATTCCAATAACGCACGGCTGCTTTCGATACGACCGCCGATCTCGGTAACGATGCGGTCGCGCAAAATGGCATGACGCGCCGGCACCATTTCATCCGCCAACCGTCGTTCCAGCATCGGCAAACCGCTGCGCTCGAGTAGGGGGTGATCGCCTTTGACTTTCGCAAGCAACCCCTTCTGCGCCGAGAGCGGGAATACCTGAGATTTGTCGATGCCCAATACGCGCGAAACTTCGATGACTTGGCGCATCACGTTGGCGGTGATCGTCATCTCATCTTGCAGCTCGTCCCACAAAGTATCCATCTTGTTAAGGACCACGATCTGATGCGCGCGTTTTCGTCCGGCCGTGCAATAGGTCCACACTTCCATATCGGAGCGGGTGACGCCAGTATCGGCGGCGAGCATGAAGATCAGCGCTTGCGCGCTGGGGAGGGTATTAAGCGTCAGCTCCGGTTCCATACCAAGCGCGTTCAAACCGGGCGTATCGACGACGACGAGACCTTGGCGCAGCAACGGACTGGGATAATTCACCACCGCGTAGCGCCACACTGGAATTTCAATCATGTCCTCGATCGGCGCCGGATCTTCGCTGCGGCGGGCTTTCGTCGGGTCGTACAAGCCAAGATCTTGGGCTTCGCGTACGTGCACTTTCTTCGTGCGCGTGATTTCATGAAACGCTTCGCGCACTTCGGTGCCAAAATCCGGTTTGAGTAAATGAATCGTGGTCCAGTGAATCGGCGTGCGTTTGTATTCGCTGATCGAGATATTGGTCTTGCGCGTCTCGATGGGCAGTAGGCGTACACAGGGTTGCTCGTTTTCGTCGAAACGCAGTTCGGTCGGGCACATCGTCGTGCGGCCGGAACCGGAAGGCAGCAAGCGTTGTTTCAGATCGGCGAAAAAGATGGCGTTCAGTAACTCGCTCTTACCGCGCGAAAATTCGGCGGCGAGGGCAACCGTCAGTTTGTCGGATTGAAGGGCAGAGACGAGCTCGTAGACACGTAGGTCTTCTTCGCCATCGGTGAGACCTTGTTGTTCGATCCAATGTTGGTAGGCGGTAATGGCCGCCGCCAATTCATCGCGCCAGCGCTTGAGCTGTCCCAAGCGACGCGATAAATGCCCACCGAGCAACGTTACTTTATCGGCGGTTGCCGCCGGTCGAGCAAGCGTTACAACGTTCGCTCCCGCAGGCGGTTCGACGGGAAGATTCTGTGACATGGATCCTGTTTGTCAGCCATCAGTCCGGTTTATAAGAAATTCCATAAGCTATTAAAAACTTTGCAAAACCTGGGCCATGAGTACAGGAAAATCCATTTCCAAAATCGAAAAACTCGTTATCTAATAAATAGTTAAGATGCTGCCGAGACATAAAACAAGGATGATTACACCCGACTTTGGCATGGGCCGGAAATACGCCGGTTTCTCGGATAGTGGCTCGGCAAATCAATGTCTTGCGTTGCCCCTTCCATCGGAGTAAACAAACGCTTCAATGATTTCCGATGAAAATGACGTGGCCGGGATGCCCCGTTTGCAACTGTTGTTGCCAGGATTACTTGGCGTCGCGGCGCCCGAACCCAATTCCGAGATTGTTCCGAAAGTCTCCGCTTTGGAAGCGTTGTTAGCCCGCGCAGAACACGGTTCGCTCGCCGAACGTGGTTTCGAGCCGCTGTTGTTCTCCTTATTAGGTACAGAAATCCCCAGCGATAGCGATTTACCTATCGCCGCCGTTACGCGCGTGCTTGATCTCGGTTTAGTCGATAACGGTTGGTGGATACGCGCCGACCCGGTTCATTTAAGTCCGCACCGCGATCAATTGATTTTGACGGATAGCCACGCGCTAGATCTTTCACAAGACGAAGCCAATCGACTGGCGGCGGAAATTGCCGAGGTGTACGCGCCGGACGGTTGGGCCTTCAAAGCGCCGCGACCATCGCGATGGTATTTCAAACCACCGCGCACGCCGAAAGTAATGACAACGCCGTTGTCCGACGTCGTCGGGCGCGACATTCATCCTTACCTCCCGCGCGGCAGTGAAGCCAAGGCGTGGCACACGATTCTGAATGAAATTCAAATATTGCTACACACGGCCAAGGTTAATGAAGAACGCGAACGCGACGGGAAGCTGCCGGTGAATAGTTTGTGGTTCTGGGGCGGTGGTCGCTTGCCGCGTGTCCGCTCCGTCGGTTGGAGCGGTCTTTGGAGCACCGAACCGGTGAGTCTGGCGCTGGCGCGATTAACCGAAACCCCGACGCAATCGACGCCGATCAATTTGAACGAATGGTTAGGCAATGCCACGCGTCCAGGCCCGCACCTCGTTGTGCTCGACCATTTGCGCGCGGCGACGTCGTATCGCGATACCGACACGTGGGCGCATGCAATCGAAGAACTGGAACGTACGTGGTTCGAACCATTATTGCTGGCATTGAAAGATCGCCGTCTAGAATCGGCGGCGTTGCTGACGGACAGCGGTCAAGCGTTTTATCTGACCTCGCGTTCGGCGCGGCGCTGGTGGCGACGACGCAAATCGTTAGTAAGTTACCGATAATACGAAGACACGCGCCGCGCGTTGACGAGAAAAATAAAATTATGAAAAAACAAATCATACGCCGCGTCATCGAAGACAGCGTCGGCGACGGACTTCCCGATCATCTTCATCCGGTATTGCGTCGGGTTTATCGCGCTCGGCGCGTGCAATCAAGTCTCGAACTCGATCATTCGTTGGAACGGTTGGCAGCGCCGACGACGTTGCGCGGTATCGCATCGGCGGCCGAGTTGTTGGCGCGCGCCGTGATGCAACAACGGCGCTTGATGGTGATCGCGGATTTCGACGCCGATGGTGCGACGAGTTGCGCTTTAGTCGTCCGCGCGTTGCGCGCGATGGGCGCGGGCGATGTCGGCTATTTAGTTCCGAATCGTTTCGAATACGGCTACGGTCTCACACCGGAGATCGTGCAAGTCGCCGCTGCTAGTCGACCCGACGTTTTAATCACCGTCGACAACGGCATTTCCAGTATCGATGGCGTGCGCGCCGCCAAAGCGTTGGGAATGAGCGTCGTCGTTACCGACCATCATCTCGCGGGCGCCGAATTGCCGGCGGCGGACGCGATCGTCAATCCCAATCAACCCGGCGATGAATTTCCGAGCAAAGCGTTGGCGGGTTGTGGGGTCGCGTTTTACGTTATGTCGGCGTTGCGCGCGCGGCTACGCGTGGAGGGTTGGTTCGAACAACGGAACCTCGCTGAACCGAATCTGGCGAAACTGCTTGATCTCGTCGCACTCGGCACGGTGGCAGACGTTGTACCGTTGGACGCCAACAATCGCATTCTGGTTTCGCAAGGACTGGCGCGGATTCGCGCTGGGCAATGCATCCCCGGGATCCGCGCGCTGG
>JAHFQD010000016.1:8222-12400 GCA_023266455.1 Candidatus Muproteobacteria bacterium | reverse complement strand
GCGGCCATCGACCGCCCATTCTTGCCACGCCTCGAGGGAATCCAAGCCCGGCGCCCACGCAGAACAGGCCGCGATTGGCAACTCGACCTCGACGAACTTTGCATTCACTGACCAACCCCGCAACGACGCCGGCGGGCGCCATGAAACAAATGATGGGGTGAAGTATAGAAGCCGACAATCGTAAGCGCTGAAAACACGGGCAATGGTTAAAAAGGTTTAATTCGTGCGTTATTACGAATCAGACCGAATAGTTCGGTCGATACATGTCCTGCCACACCATAAACATCAACAGCGCCCAGATGCGGCTGTGATGATTTTCTTTGTGTTGCATGTGCTCGTTCAGCAACCGTTCGACGCTCGACCACTGGAACAAGCCGGTGCGTTCGATTCGTTCCTTGGACAGCATCTCTTGAATGAACGGATTAAGTTCGTTGCGGAACCAGACCGTGAGCGGCACGGTGAAGCCTTGTTTGCGGCGGTAGAGAATATCCTTCGGCAGAATACCTTCGAAGGCTTTTTTCAAAATGTGTTTTTTCTCGAAGCCTTTGAGTTTGAGCTCCGGCGGCACCGTGGCCATGAATTCCATCAGCGTGTAGTCGATGAACGGCGCGCGCGCTTCGATCGAGCTCTGCATACTCATGCGATCGGTGAGCATCAGCAGATCACCCGGGAGATACATCATGATGTCGTTATACAGCGCGCGATTGACCACGTCCGGCACGCGCGCGGCGTCGAAATAGTTATCGAACGTCTCCTTCGGCCCTTCTAACCGCACCGCCGCGCGCAACCGATCGGAGTACAACGCGCCGCGCCGCTCTTGACCGAAGGCGCTGATGTAGCTGTGGTACGCATCGTTGTCGGCGATCGCGCCGGTACGCACGAAACGCTTGATGCGTTCGATCAAACGATTGCCCTTCTTCGAATCCGGCAGGTTGTTCACCACGCGTTCGATCAAACCTTCGCGTAGCCAGCGTGGCAGATCACGATAGTACTGTTGCAGACGAATGCCGAGATGACGCTCGTAACCGGCGCTCACTTCGTCGCCGCCCAATCCCGACATCACCACTGTGACGTGTTTGCGGGTTTCGCGGAACACGTAGTAGTTGGCGATAGCCGATGAATCCGCGAACGGTTGATCGAAGGCGCTCACGATCTGCGGCAGGATCTCGACGATCTGCGGCTTGACGACGAACTCGTGATGATCGGTGCCGAACTGCTCCGCGACTTTGCGCGCGTAGCGGCGCTCGTCGTAATACGAACCTTCGTCGCCGTAACCGATGCAGAACGTGCGCACCTTGCCCGACGCGAACTTGCTCATCGCCGCGACTACGGCGCTGGAATCCACGCCACCGCTCAACAGCGCGCCGAGCGGGACATCGCTCTCTAAGCGCAAGCGCACCGCGTCGAAGAAACGCTCGCGGAAGTTGTAAATAAAATATTCCGGATCGCGGCTGCGATCGACTTTGAAATCCAATTCCCAATAACGCCGAATCCGCAGACCGTCGCGATCCAAGGTCAGCGTGTGCGCCGCCGGCAATTCGCGGACGTCTTTGAAAAACGTCGCGGGCGCCGGAACGTATAAAAAATTTAGGTACGCATCGAGCGCGGACAAATCCATGTCGCGCGACACGACATCGGTCTGCAGCAGACATTTGATTTCGGAACCGAATACGAACTTGCCGTTCTTCTGCGCGTAGTACAACTGCTTCTCGCCAGCGCGGTCGCGCGCGAGAAACAGTTTCTGCCGCGGCGCGTCCCAGATCGCAAAGCCGAACATACCATTGAGATAACGCACGCAATCTTCGCCATACTCTTCGTAGAGATGGACGATGGTTTCGGTATCGGAGTTTGTGTAGAAGCGATGCCCCTTACGCTCAAGGTCTTGGCGCAGTTCGCGGAAGTTGTAGATTTCGCCGTTCAACACGATCCACACGGTCTTGTCTTCGTTATGAATCGGTTGGTGACCGGTAGAGAGATCGATGATGCTCAAACGCCGCATGCCGATGCCGACCTGCCCGGCCACGTGCATGCCTTCGTCGTCCGGCCCGCGATGCACGATCGCGTCGCACATACGCTTGAGCTCGGCGGCGTCGACCGACGCGCCGTTCGATTGGAAGATTCCCGAGATGCCGCACATAGAAGGTAAGTTTATTTTCTATCGTTGAAAAAACGAGGAACGAAAAGGATCTTGACCGCTCACCCGAACGGAGCGGATTTTACTTGGTTTTAACGAGAACTGCCTTGTCGTTCACTTCGCCGGATTTTGCGGGCTTTTGCACGGGTCGTCGGCAGTGACGAGGCTTCTCGACGTCGAAAATAGAAAAGACGCGCTGGCGCAGGATGCATGGAAGGAATGGCCGCCTTTGAAGGCGTCGCGTGCACCCTAGGCAAACGGTTGCGCTAAAAAATCGAGACACCGCGATGATATTATCCGCCTCCTATGCAAACCATTATTTCGATCTCCAAACTCTCTAAAACCTACTCGTCCGGATTCCAAGCACTCAAAAACGTGAACTTGGAAATTCGCCGCGGCGAGATTTTCGCCCTGCTCGGTCCCAACGGCGCCGGCAAAACCACGCTGATCGGCACCGTCTGCGGCATCATTCGGCCCACCGACGGCACCGTCAACATCGACGGCCACGACATCATCGCCGACTACCGCGCCACGCGTTCCTTGGTCGGGTTGGTGCCACAAGAACTAACCACCGACGCGTTTGAGTCCGTTTGGAACACGGTGTCTTTTAGTCGCGGATTGTTCGGCAAAGCGCCGAATCCCGCGCACATCGAGAAAGTGCTCAAAGACTTATCGCTGTGGAATAAAAAAGACAACAAGATCATGACGCTCTCGGGCGGTATGAAGCGGCGTTTGTTAATCGCCAAGGCTCTATCGCACGAACCAAAAATATTGTTTCTCGACGAACCGACCGCGGGCGTCGACGTGGAACTACGGCGCGATATGTGGAACCTGGTGCGCGTGTTGCGCGCCAGCGGCGTGACGATCATCCTGACCACGCATTACATCGACGAAGCCGAAGAAATGGCCGACCGCATCGGCGTGATCAATAAAGGCGAGATCATCGTCGTCGAAGAAAAAATCGAGTTGATGCGCAAGCTCGGTAAGAAACAACTGACACTGCACTTGCAAGATTCTCTTGGGCGTATTCCGGATGCACTGGCGAACTACCAATTGGAACTCGCGAACCAGGGCACCGATCTGATTTACACCTACGACGCCCAACGCGAAAAAACCGGCATCGAGCCGCTGCTGCAAGACTTAACCAAGGTCGGCGTCAAATTCAAAGACCTGCAAACGAAACAAAGCTCGCTCGAAGATATCTTCGTCAGCTTAGTGAGGAACGTATCGTGAACATCCACGCCATCCGCGCGATTTACAAATTCGAGATGTCGCGCACCGGACGTACGCTGATGCAAAGCATCGTCTCGCCGGTGATCTCGACGTCGCTTTACTTCATCGTCTTCGGTTCGGCCATCGGCTCGCGCATCGCCGAAGTCGACGGCATCGGCTACGGCGCGTTCATCGTGCCGGGTTTGATCATGTTGACGCTACTGACGCAGAGCGTATCCAACGCCTCGTTTGGGATTTATTTTCCTAAGTTCACGGGCACCATCTACGAACTCTTGTCGGCGCCGGTTTCTTATTTCGAAATCGTCGTGAGTTACGTCGGGGCAGCAGCGACGAAATCGATCATTCTCGGAACCATCATTCTTATTACGTCGGCGTTCTTCGTGCCGCTGCGCATCGCGCATCCGCTATGGATGCTGTTCTTCCTGGTGCTGACCTCGTTCACGTTCAGTCTGCTCGGCTTCATCATCGGCGTCTGGGCCGACGGATTCGAGAAACTTCAATTCGTGCCGCTGCTGATCATCACGCCGTTGACCTTCCTTGGCGGCAGTTTTTACTCCATCAACATGCTGCCGCCGTTCTGGCAGACGGTGAGCCTGTTCAATCCGGTGGTGTATCTCATCAGTGGCTTCCGCTGGAGTTTTTACGAGATCGCCGACGTAAACCTCGGCGTCAGTTTGCTGATGATCGCCATCTTTCTCGGCGTGTCGTTGGCGGTCGTGGCGTGGATTTTTAAAACCGGGTATCGAATTAAAAACTAGAATATGTCGAAAATAATTCTTTAATCTATTTAATCTTTCACGGGCTTTTTATG
>JAHFQD010000016.1:0-8212 GCA_023266455.1 Candidatus Muproteobacteria bacterium | reverse complement strand
AGATCATACAGCTGTTTACACCCCTCACCCCGGCCCTCTCCCTGCGGGAGAGGGAGTGATATAGCGAACTTTTGAATGATTTGAACGAGCAAGGTTTTCTCAAAGAAAATCCTCTCCTCGCTCTACATAAAAATCCCCTCTCCCCCATTCACGGGGGAGAGGGCATGGGTAAGGGGGTGCATGACAAGGAGAAAGTCGTGAATAAAAAACACCCACTACGAATATCCGCAACGATATTCATAGGTCTTACAATCCACGCGACCACCTCCGCCAACGACGCCCTTCCCCTCGGCGACGGCAAAGTCGCCACCCAACCCACCGCCGGCTACGTCTATCGCTGCGGTCAAGGCCGCGACGGCAACGCGCCGCGCATGGCCGCCGGCCCATGGATACAAGGCCAATACTGGTACCCGAATCAAAAACCGACGGTGCGAGGCGACGTGCGCTGGCCGCAGGCGAGAATTTCGTTCGACGTCGTCCGCGATAAGCGTGTCATCTCCACCAACGCGTTACCGAATCATTCGACCGGCGTGTTTCCGATTCAGACTACCGATCCCGCTTACCGTTACGACCGCAATCCGAATCGAATTTCGGAACAGACTATTTTGATGCGCATTCCGGCGAACCCAACCGAAGCCGCGACGCCGAATTGCTTGCGACCGGGCCCCATCGGCTACATGCTCACCGGCGTTGCGCTGTTCGACGCGCTCGACGCCAACTCGCAAGACGCGCCGGCGCACGAAGTGCAAGACCGCTGTTCCGGCCATCCGCAACAACAAGGGCAGTATCACTATCACAACGCCAGCGACTGTCTGATCGACAACGCCGGCAAACGCGGCCAACACAGCGACCTCGTCGGTTACGCCGCCGATGGTTTCGGAATTTATGGATTGCGCGGCGAGAACGGCCTCGAACTAACCAACAACGAACTCGACGTGTGTCATGGACATGCCCACACCATCAACTGGGACGGCAAGTCAGTTCGGATGTACCACTACCATATGACGCGCGCCTTCCCCTACTCGCTCAGCTGCTTCAAAGGCACGGCCATGCGCGCCGAAGGTGGCGCGATGAACGAACCGCGCGGTGAGAACGGCGGACCGGAACAACGTCGCCCGCAGGATTTTCGACAACCCCACCGGACGGACCTGGGCGACGACGTATGCCGCCTCCGCGATAATTTTTTCAATAGCACAATTCCGATCAAATACGCCGATTCGATCCTCGTTAACGTTATCGCCATGCTTACGTGAGGACTCGTATGAACGCGGTCGGCAAAGCACTGTGGTTTATCGAATCGCATTTCGCGGACGACATTACGCTAGAAGACGTGGCGGACGTCGCCGGCGTTTCGCGTTTCCACATCACACGTGCGTTCGGCATCGCCACCGGGCGTTCGGTGATGGCGTACGTGCGCGTTCGACGATTAACGCAAGCCGCGCACGCGCTCGTTAACGGCGCGCCGGACATTCTCGCCGTGGCGCTCGACGCCGGATACGGTTCCCACGAGGCATTCACCCGCGCGTTCCACGATCAATTCGGGCATCCCCCCGAAGCGATCCGTGCGCGCGGAAATCTCGACAACCTCGAACTCGTGGAGGCCATCACCATGGACCAAACCCTTCTTAAAGATCTCGAACCGCCGCGTTTTGTGAACAGCAAACCGCTGCTCATCGCCGGCTTGAACGAACGCTACGACTGCGAAAACAGCGCCGCGATTCCCTCGCAGTGGCAACGCTTCCTACCCGACTTCGGCAAACTCCCCGGCCAACTCGGCAACGTCGCCTACGGCGTGCGCTACAACGGCGACGACGAAGGAAATTTCGATTATTTGTGCGGCGTCGAAGTCGCCGATTTCTCGCGCCTACCGGAAAAATGGAACCGCGTACGAATTCCCGAGCAACGCTACGCCGTCTTCAAACACCGCGGCCACATCTCCGACATCCGCCGCACCCATCACACCATTTGGAGCACCTGGCTCCCTGAATCCGGTCACGAAGTCGCCGACGCGCCGAACTTCGAGCGGTATGGGGAAGATTTCGATTCGAGAACGGGGATGGGAAGTGTGGAGATTTGGGTAGCGATTAAAAATTAATTTGGCTCACAGAACGAAGCCCCTGTATTCCATCGGGCTTCGTTTTTATTTCAGAACCATTCCCACGGCCATTTCTGATACCAAGACCGTGTATCGGTAACGTTACTCGTATCCGCCTTCGTATCAAGCTGATCGTAATGTTCAGGTTCCACGGACAGAATCGCTTTGAGCCGATCATCGCGTTGTTGCGACGTCTCGTTAGGCCGATACCATTCTTCGATGTAATTGTTGTCCGGCTTATAAGCGTCACCCGGATTGGACGGCGCGTGTATCTTGATGTCCCCGGTTCCGTTTTTACTTCGTACCTCTATCGGATTTCCCATCCCGTCCACTTTCGTCACGACCGCGGCATGGAGAAACTCATAGTTATTCCCAAGGTTTACCGAACCATCGGCGCCGAAAATCTTTATCGACCCGTCGGGATAACGCATATCCGGACTGACATCGTCGATCTTGCCGTTGCCATTTAGATCCTGACCGTAAACGATCACGTCGCCTACCTGTTTCGGTACGAATGACGACAAATGCTGCGAGTCTTGCATATCGTCGAAAGGATCTTCATCCCAACGCGAAAAAAGATGCGTGACGAGACCATTGGAGGGATCCGTCGGATCGCCCTTTCCACCGTGAAACGCGTAAGAGTAACAATTGAAGTCTGGATCGAGGAATTCGTAGTGAACGTTGATCTTGTCCACCGGCGTTACTTTCACACCTTCTAACTGATCGGGATCGTCTTCTACGGTAGCGTAATCCAGATAAACACCTTCCGTTGTCTTCGACTCTCCCGTTCCCAGTTTCTCAAATATCACCGTGCCAAGTTCCGCATGCGCTCGTACGTTCCCGAACTGCGCGGACAGCTGATTCGGACCAACGTCTCCCTCATAAGTGCCGGATCCGTAACGTCGGAGATTTATCTTTTTGCTCTCGCAGGTAAAGGTGTCATCAAGATAAGCCTCGTTCGTACGACGATCCATGCCGAAAAGAATCGTATGGCCCTGGTCATTGACGAACGTGCCGACAAAATGATCGCCGTGCTGTTCGAGATTCGGATTATTTGGATCGTCGCCGGTCTCGTGCGACAACGTGAAATGAAGAGACCCGTACTGTTTTTCGATTTGCATGATTGGAACGACGAATGCGCTGACTGCTACGGCGAACCGACACCGAGTAGGAATTAAAGATGGGAGAACTAGGATTAAGTCAGACTATTAACGCATCTGAACGTTACAAAAATATTACTGCGAATACAGTCATCCCCTATCGATGTTCATGGGCAGCTCAAACTCGCGACACATCAAGTATTTAATTGTGGCCGTCCGTAAATCTTGAAACAATCTGCTTCACACGCGCCGCGCGAGCATGACTTAAAACCTTATCTCCCCCGTCCCAGCAAAACCACTCGCAGCGTCTTCAACAAAATAATCAAATCCAACAGCAGCGAATAACTTTTTATGTAATACAAATCGTACTGCAGCTTCTCGCGTGCGTCCTCGACGGACGAGCCGTAGCGATACATCACCTGCGCCCAACCGGTGATGCCCGGCTTGACCATATAGCGCAGTTGATAAAAAGGAATTTCGCGTTCGTACAGTTCAGACAATTCCACTGCTTCCGGGCGTGGGCCGATGAAGCTCATGTCGCCGCGAATGACGTTGATGAGTTGCGGCAATTCGTCGAGGCGGAACAAACGCAGCACGCCGCCGACGCGGGTGATGCGCGGATCGTTTTGGAACGTCCAGGCGCCGTCGCGCTGCGCGCCTTCGATCATGGTGCGGAATTTATAAACGGTGAAGTCTTCGCCGTTCTCGCCGCGTCGGCGTTGACGGAAAATCACCGGGCCGCGACCGCTGAAACGAACTACCAACGCGATGAAGGGCAATAGCGGCGACGTAATAAGCAGCATCGCCACGGCGACGGCAACGTCGAGCAAGCGCTTCACGCGCAGGCCCACCGGGTTGTGCAACAGCTCGAAGCCTTCGGAAAAAACGAACCAGCCACTACGCATGTGCATGACCGGGACTTTGAACCAGATGTTTTCGTAGAAGCCGGTGAGATCGTAGATGCGCGTGCCGCGGAAACGTACTTCCATCAAACGCTTAACTAACTCGTCGGACAACGGCGGATCGGCGGTAATCACGACCGCGGTGTAGCCATGCGCCGGTTCGGCGGTGAATTGTTCCACCGTGAACGGCGCCAGCGGCAATTTCGACGTAGCGCGTTCTTCGTCGTCGCTCGGCACGAATAAAATGTCCCACGCCAAACCCGACGCGCGATAGTCGTTGTACAACAAGGCCGCGCGCTCGCCTGCACCCAATACCAGCCAGCGCAAACGCGTGGCGCGCCGGTGTTCCCAGCGGTCCGCCATGTAACGCGTAAACGCGGCGCTCGGCATGTACAACAACAGCGCCATGGAAAAAATGCCGCGACCGAAAAGTAAATCCTTACCCCAATAACCGGCGAGATAAACGAACAACGAGATCAATACGCCGGCGGCACCGATGCCCATGACGGTTCGCGCGACGAATCGCACTACCGGTGTTTGTGTGGAAGGTTGATAAGCGTCGAAGACATACAGACCAACGAGGACCAGCGTCAGCGGCCAAGCCATGGCCCAGGAAAAAAATCCGTCGATCCACCAACCGAGGCGCGCCCAATGGGCGATGTTGAAGCAGAGAATCAGTGCGACGATATCGACGATCAACAACAACAGCGACGTGCGGCTGGTCCAGGAAGGCGGTTTGAAACGCGTCGCGGACGACGCGTTCACGTGCCCCTGCCGTTGGAAATCGGTCGTTGAATGAATTGCGGCAGGCGCGACAGAACTTTCCGCAGCAGGAAGAACGGTGTCACGTTTACGCCGTGTTTGCGACATGCCCGATAGGCCTCCAGATTTCCGCGCACCACGTTCATGAAAGTCTTGTTCGACTCGCCACCGATGCGCATGCGCACCCAAATCTGCGGCACGTAGGTCGAGCGTAGGCGATGAATTTCCAAGAACCGCATCGCCAACTCGAAATCGGCTTGTATTTTATAACTAATATCGAATCCGCCAAGCCGTTCGTACACCGAGCGGCGCACGTAAAACGTCGGGTGCGCCACCATCCAGCCGCGCTTAAAAAGCCCATATTCGTACGGTCGGGACTTCCAATAACGGATGATGCGGTTCGGATCGTTCTGCGCCACGTAGATAAGATCAGCATAACAAGCATCGACGTCGGGGTTCTCGAACACCGCCGCCACCGCGTCCAACACGTTCTCGTCCATGAACGAATCGTCGGCGTTTAAAAAACCGATCACGTCGCCGTGCGCGCGCTCGATGCCTTTATTCATCGCGTCGTAAATTCCACGATCACGTTCCGATACCAGCGTTGCCAGTTGGCCGCGATGACGTTGAAGGATATCCACGGTGCCGTCGGTGGAACCGCCGTCGATGACGAGGTGCTCTTTATTCGGATACCGTTGCGCCGCGACCGAACGCAGTGTTTCTTCGACCGTATTCACGCCGTTATAAACGACAGTGACAACTGAAATCTGTGGTTTCATCTATCGGGTTTCAGCGTAATGCAAAACCGTTTCCTTCATCCCAACGCTTCTCCCAGGGGGAGAAGGACCTAAAACCCCTCTCCCGTCGAGAGAGGTGAAAGGGCGAGGGAGAGGTTTTCTGAAGACCATTACTTAGTTCGGCGAACAATGTAATTGCCCAACACCAACGCATCCATGCGCGTGCGCAAAAAACAATTCAGCGCTTCGGACGGCTGATTGACGATGGGTTCATTCTCGTTGAACGAGGTATTCAACACGATGGGCACGCCGGTGAGCGCGTGGAAAGCGTCGATCAAACCGTAATATCGCGCGTTGCCATCGCGCGTCACGGTTTGTAAGCGCCCGGAACCGTCGACGTGCGTCACCGCCGGAATCGAACCGCGTTTGTCTTCGCGAATCTGAAATACCTGCATCATGAACGGCACATCGTCTTCCAACTCGAACCATTTAGCGACATGTTCGCGCAGGATCGACGGCGCGAACGGCCGAAACGATTCGCGGCGTTTGATTTTCGAATTGAGGATATCTTTCATGTCCGCGCGGCGCGGATCGCAAACGATAGAGCGATTGCCCAACGCGCGCGGACCCCACTCCAGCCGACCTTGGAACCAACCGACGACGTTGCCGTCGGCGATGATCTGCGCCGTCTGCCGGCAAAGTTCTTGTTCGTTGTCGAGATGCGCGATTTCGCATCGTTCTTGATCCAACTCGCCGCGGCGGTTGTTCAGCAGTGTAGCGATCTCGACGTCGTTGAATTCTGGCCCCCAATACGCGTCGCGCATTACAAATTTACGATCGCCGCCCACTTGCATGTACGCGCCATAAGCCGCGCCGATGGCGCCGCCGGCGTCGCCCGCCGCCGCTTGCACGTACAACCGGCGATACGGCGTACGCAAATAAACTTTGCCGTTGGCAACCGAGTTCATGGCACAACCGCCGGCGAGGCATAAATCTTTTACCGGGAAACGTTCATGCAACCCGTTGAGCAATTCAAACGCCGCGTCTTCGTACATGGTTTGCACCGAACGCGCGATGTCTTTGTGTTGCTGCGTCAACGGATCGTCTTTCTTTCGCGCCGGTCCCAGCAACTTTTCTAATTCGTCGCTGTAGTAATCGTCGGAAGTCGGTTCGCCGTTTTCCCAGGAGTACGTCGCCTCGCCGGTGTGATGGCGAAAATATTTTAAATTCAAACGAAACGCCGAATGCGGCGCGACGTACACGATCTCGCGCATGGCGTCCATATATTCGGGTTTGCCATACGGCGCGAGGCCCATCACTTTGTATTCGTCGCCATATTTACGAAAACCCAAATAATGCGTCATGGTTTCGTAAAAAATCCCGAGCGAATGTGGGAAGTGCACGCGTCCGACGATTTCGATGTGGTTGCCGCGGCCAATGCCCCACGCGGCGCTGGCGAAATCGCCGAAGCCGTCGATAGACGCCACCGCCGCTTCTTCGAACGGCGACACGTAGAACGCCGAGGCCAAATGCGCCAGGTGATGTTCGACATGCTCGACCTTGCCGCGGAAACCGTTATTCGGAAACGCCTGCTCCAGCAATTCCGGAACTCGCATGCGTTTCTTGCGACTGGCCAAACGTTTCGCTAAAAATTTCGGATCGGGCCGATTGCGCAACACGTAGTACAACTTACGCCAGCGATTCGCGCGTGGGTTGCTGTTCAGCGCCACGACATCGACGTCGGCGAGCGTCATCTTGGATGACGCCAAACAATATTTGATGGCCTCGGTCGGAAACCCGGCCCAATGTTTAACGCGACGAAAGCGTTCTTCTTCCACCGCCGCACGCAATACACCGCCGCTGACCAAACAGGCCGAGGCGTCGCCGTGGAACGCGTTGATACCGAGGATATTCATGCCGCTAAATTCTCTTTACCTAATTTCCTTCGCATAATTCTGCAACACGCCCGCAACTGCCGCGATCAGCGCCGCTCCCGCATCGGTCTTGTCCGTGTTCAACCGCGCTTGCTTCTCCATGGCTGCGTCGACGGCTTGCGCTAACATCGCGACATCTTGCACAACGACGATCCTGCCAGTCGTTTCCAACTGCGCGGCGAGTTCGATCTGATGATCGTTCACATGCTCGTGCATACCGGCGCGCCTTGGAACTACGATCGGCACTTTGCGCGCTTGGATCGCGCCTAAAATCGATCCGGCGCCGGCGTGCGTGATGAGCAAGCTCGCCTCGCGTAACTGGCGTTCGAACTCGTCCATTCCTAAAAACGCGAACGGCTGACAACGTGCGTCCGCGAACGGCGTGTGCCCGTGCTGCACGATCACAGGGGCCGGCAATCGCGGCGCCAACTCGGTGACCGCCTGCAGCAAACGCGTGAACGGCTTTTTGTCGTTACCGACGGTGACGAACGTGCTCAAATCAGCGATCCGGCGTATTTCGCCTTGGGATAGTGCTTTCGCAACCCAGGCCACTGATAGAAAAAATCGTGGGCGAGATGATACATGATCCGGCCACTGAGCGACGGCGTGACGACTTGCGCCAGGGTCTCGACGAAGACGATTTTGGTGCCGAAAAACAGGCGTCCGATGATCGCGAACGGCA
>JAHFQD010000251.1 GCA_023266455.1 Candidatus Muproteobacteria bacterium | reverse complement strand
TGTCCCATAGAAAGCAAATAAAAACGGCTTAAATCCCGCAGTATTGTTACAATGTAAGTGCGACCAAACACTGCATGTATAAGGAGATTTAAGCCGTGTCTCATCATAATACGATTTTTGCGCAATTGCTAAAATTCCTGCCGCGACATGAATTTGAAACGCTCGCCAAACAACATCATGAAGGCGGTGCACTACGTACGACCAGTCGCTGGTCACAGTTCGTTGCGTTGACGTTAGGCCAGTTGGCTGGACGACAAAGTCTGCGTGATATCGAAGCTAACATGAGCGCACAAAGCCAGCGTCTTTATCATCTCGGCACGCGCGGCATTAGCCGTTCAAGTCTGTCGCGATTGAACGAGCAGCAACCGTATAGTTTGTACGAAGCACTGTTTGCGAAGCTGTATGCGCGTTGCCAATGCCATTCGCCCAAGCACGCGTTCCGTTTCAAGAATCCGCTGTATTCGCTTGATGCGTCGTTGATCGATTTGTCACTGCGAGTGTTTCCGTGGGCGCACTACGCGCTGGGCAAAGCGGCAATGAAGTTGCATGTCGGATTGGATCATGCCGGTTTATTGCCGGCTTTCGCGACCATCACCGACGGTAAAATTGCGGACATAGAAATCGGTCGCACGTTGCAATTCACCAAAGGCAGTATCGTCGTGTTCGATAAAGGATATGTTGATTACCGTTGGTTTAAAGAGTTGCATCACCGAGGTATTTTCTTTGTCACGCGGATTCGCAGCAACGCTATTTGGCGCGTTATTGAACGTCGGAATGTGGATACTAAAACGGGCCTAACGTCGGACCAAACCATCGAATTAACCGGCGTAAAACCGCAGAAACTTGGGTTGCCTCGCTTGCGGCGCGTCGGTTATCGCGATCCTGAAACCGGCAAGCACTATGAGTTTTTGACTAACCAATTTCGGTTGAGCGCGAAGACTATTGCCGAGATATACAAACAGCGCTGGCAGATTGAATTGTTCTTCAAATGGATCAAGCAGAATCTGAAAATAAAAAGCTTCGTTGGCCAAAGCAAGAACGCGATTCTGACGCAAATCTGGATTGCGCTGTGTACCTACTGTAAGCGTCCAGCCACCCCACTCTCCCTGCGCTACAACATTACTGCCTGATCGGCAACAACTCATCCAGACGGCTGTGCGGCCAGGTGGGTAATTTTTCCAAGGTATCCTTCAGCCAAGCGCTGGGCTCGATGCCGTTGAGTTTCGCCGTCGCCAACAAGGTTTGTATCGAGGCGGCGCGTTTACCGGCGCGCTCAGAACCCGCAAATAGCCAATTCTTCTTGCCGATGGCAATCGGGCGGATGGTGTTTTCCACGGCATTGTTGTCGATCGGGAGATGGCCGGTATCTGCATAACCACTCAGCGCGGTCCAGCGTCTGAGGCTGTAGTCCATGGCTTTGGCCAGTGCACTGCCTTCGGCAGTGTGTAACCGTGTTGCATCGAGCCAGCTTTTGAACGCGATGAGTTTTTCTTGTGCCGCTTGACGCGCGATTTGGCGTTGCTCGACACTGAGTGCTCGTGCTTGTTCTTCAATAGCGTACAACTCGCCAATGCGCGCCAGCGCTTGGGCAGCCGTAGGGTTTTGATTGGCTTGGTGCAAATCAAAAAACTTTCGCCGCGCATGCGCCCAACAGCCGACTTCGGTCACGCCGTGCGCGAACAGCGCCTTATAGCCGGCATAGTCGTCGACGACTAAATGTCCGCGCCAATCGCCCAAAAAATGGCGTGCATGCGCACCGGCGCGTCCGCTTTGATAATCGAACACGACGATCGGCGGGCCTTCATCCAGTGCGCCACTGCGATAGGCCCATAAATATACGCGCTTGGTCTTACCCTTGCCGGGATCGAGCTGTTGCATCGGTGTTTCGTCGCCGTGCAGAACGCGTCGCTGTCGCAAAAGCTCGGCGAGACGGTCGGCCAACGGATACAGCGCCATACCGAGGCGTCCTACCCACGCGGCCAACGTTGAGCGCGATAAATCGACGCCGCTGCGCCGGGCGATTTGCTCGAGGCGGTACAGCGGCAAGTGATCGAGGTATTTGCTGATCAATAACCACGCATATAAACCCACGGCCGCCATACCGCCATCGATGATCGCGGGGGGAGCGGGTTCGGCCACCACGATTTCGCAGGCGCGACACGCATACTGCGGGCGAATATGCCGATGCACAAAAAAGCGTGCCGGTTCAACATCCAGTTGTTCGGCGACATCTTCGCGGATCAGCGTTAAATCCTTCCCGCATTGCCCGCAGGTGCAGCTTTCGGGTTCGTGACGATGCTCAATGCGCGGTAGCGTATCGGGCAACGTTTGGCGTCCGGCATTCTTACGCGGCGTGCGTGGCGTGGTCTGCAGTGATTCGACGGTGTGTTCGAGTTCAGCATCGTCACTGTTCCAGTCTTCGGCAAATAACTCGCGTTGGGCGGGCGATAGGGCTTCGCTTTTGGTGCCAAAGCGAATGCGCTTGTGATGCGCCAACTCCAGCGCCAAGGCTTGGATTTTAAGTTCGGCGTTTTTGAGTTTGCGTTCGATGTGCGCGAGCCGGTCGATCGTCGCTAAAACGCCGTCACGCAAGGCAGGAGCGAGATGGGATTGGGCGATTTCGTTGGCGATATCCATGCGACTATATTACCAATATTTTCACCAAAAAAGGTAATTTTATGGGACTCTTTTTTACCGATTTATACGCGCCAATGACTGGGCGCGGATGTGTTTAGACGCTGCCAATCCACGCCGACGATGAGCCATTCCCATTGCGCTTGCGTGAGTGTTACCTGCGTCGCACCCGGCAACGGCCATGCAAAACTGCCGCGATGCAAGCGCCGCTGCACTAACCAAACACCGGTACCGTCCCAGCACACGAGCTTCAACCGCGAGCGCCGACGATTGGTAAATACATACGCCGTGCCGTCACACGGCGCTACGCCCAATAGGTTTTGCACCACCTGCGATAAACCGTCGGCGCCGAGTCGGCCATCAATCGGCTGAACCACGAGCTGGACGCAAGACAATGACCGCATCATGGCAGTGCCGCCATGATGGCGCCCAAGGCATCAACGCGGATGGACGTCGGCAACGTAATCACCCAACCGCTCGGGCTGCGCAGCTGTACACCAACAGCCAGCGATTCCCGTACCACGGGAATAATCGCCGGTACACGATGCGTGACCGTAAACCGTTTACGCCAATAGCCAAAGTTGGCGAGTGAAAGCGCGTGTGTTCGGCAATACGCCGTTTGCGATAGTTGGCTGCTTTGCCAGGCGCGAATATGCTGTTGCCAAAAAAGCGATTTTTGCGATACGGTCATGACCGGCGTCCTCAGGAAAAAGGCGAGGATGCCTTTGTGCGTGTCCTTTGGGAAGGTGGGGCGGCTGCACGCTTACACTAGAAGCGCTGTATTAGTTCGTCAACTACGGTGATATTGCTTGGAGCGGGGGGCGAATCTACCAGTGGTCGCTAGGCGAGTAAGCGGCTATACTTTGCGCTTTTATGACACCACGGATCGTGGGCTACCTTAGATTTAAGAGGTCAGGAAGACTTGAGTGCGTCAAATTTGATTAATATATGGTTTGGGGCTGCTATTAATTTGCCTCGTCGGGTCAAACAATTTTGTTTGTTAATCGGTGATGCGTTGATCGTGGCGTTAGTTGCGGTTGTAGCAATAGCGTTGGCGCAGCCAGCTGAAGGGCAAATTGCCGCAAAATCG
>JAHFQD010000250.1 GCA_023266455.1 Candidatus Muproteobacteria bacterium | reverse complement strand
TTGTCGCGCAACCATCGTCTTATTTCGGACGACGCCGTAGAATTGGTACGCGTCGGTCCGGACGCCCTTGTCGGTCAATGCCCGCATACGCTTGCCGACTACCTCGAAGTACGCGGTCTCGGCATTCTCGACGTGCGCATGATGTTTGGCGAAACCGCCGTACGTCATAAGAAAAAACTGCACCTCATCGTACATCTGCAAAAACTTAATCGTGGGCGCATGATTCGCGTCGACCGTCTACAAGCCCTCTCGCGCACGCGCAATATTCTCGACATCGACATTCCGGAAGTGATTTTGTACGTTGCACCGGGACGCAACTTGGCGGTGTTGGTGGAAGCAGCCACGCGCGCGTATATCTTGCGCATGTGGGGCATCAACCCTGTGGAAGATTTTATGAAGCGGCACCAAGCGTTAATGAACGGCGACGAAGAAGCCCTTAAAGAAAAGGCGCGCCGCGCGCGAATGCAGCCCGACTGATGCGTTTCTTTATCGTCACCGGTCTATCCGGGTCCGGCAAAACCATCGCGCTGCAAGCCCTGGAAGACGTCGGCTTCTATTGCATCGACAACCTACCCGCACCGTTGCTACCGCACGTGGCGCGCGAGCTTGCGCATGCGGGCGACGAACAGCTCACGCAAGCCGCCATCGGCATGGACGCGCGCAACCGCGCGTTCCTCGCCGGAGCGTCCAATGCATTAGAAGAGTTGACCTCGATCAGCGTCAGTCATCGCATCCTGTTCCTCGACGCGGAAGAAAATATTCTCGTTAAACGTTTCCAAGAAACGCGGCGACGGCATCCGATGCAGGACGACGAGACGCCGTTGCTGGAAGCGATCCGGCTCGAAAAGAAATTGCTGGAACCCCTGGCCACCGCGGCGGCGCTGCATCTCGACACCTCGCACACCACACCGCATGAATTGCGCCATCAAATCCAGGCCTATGCGCGTGGCCAAGAAACCGCAGGCCTTACGGTGTTATTCGAATCGTTCGGCTTCAAGCACGGCACGCCGCTCGACGCCGATTACGTGTTCGACGTACGCTGTTTGCCGAACCCTTATTGGCAACCGACGCTGCGCCCCTATACCGGCGAAGACGAACCGGTGATTCGCTTCCTGGAACAGAACGACAACGTGCGCGCCATGCTGCAAGATATCGAGAAATTTCTCGAACAGTGGCTGCCGCAGTTCGCCGCCGTCGACCGCAATTACCTCACCGTCGCCATCGGCTGTACCGGCGGCCAGCACCGTTCGGTATATTTCGTTAACCGGCTAGCGGCGTACTTCGCCGCCAAGGGCATCAAGACCCAAGTGCGGCATAGGGAGTTAAAATAACGCGATGATAGGTATTGTACTGGTCACCCACGGGCGCATCGGCAACGAGCTGATCTCCGCGGCGGAACATACGTTCGGCCGTGTGTCGATAAAACTCGAAGCGTTTTCAGTGACGGCGACTGATTCGGCGGACACGCTGGAAGCGTCGTTGCGTGAACGCGTGCGTGCGCTTGATGAAGGCGACGGCGTTTTGCTGTTGACCGATATATACGGCGCCACGCCGGCAAACGTCGCCGCGCGCATGGTCATTCCCGGTAAAGTGGAACTGGTCGGCGGGGTCAATCTGCCGATGCTATTGCGCGCGCTCAATTATCGTTCGCTGTCGATCGAAGATCTAGCGAACAAGGCGCTTTCCGGCGGCCTTAGCGGCATCGTTTGCGCGTCGAAGGAAGGCAACAAGGAGACCAGTCGATGAAGTGCCAACGGATAAAAATCGTCAATAAACTCGGCTTGCACGCACGCGCGTCTGCGAAGTTCGTCACGCTGGCGACGGAATTCAAAAGCGATATCTACCTCAAGCGCGACACGCAACAAGTCAACGGCAAAAGCATCATGGGCATCATGATGCTCGCCGCGCCCAAGGGCACCGAGATCGAACTTTGCGCCGAAGGCGCAGACGCTTCCAAAGCGCTGAAGGCCTTGTCCGAATTAGTGGGCGATTTCTTTGGCGAGGGAGAATGAGAATGCAGTCCTTCTCGTTTCGCTCGTTCCTCCTGAGATAAAAACTATGCTCGCTCTGCACGGCACCGGCGTCAGTAGCGGAATCGCAATCGGCAAAGCGCACGTGTTACAGCGCGAGCTTCCGGAAATTCCTCATTACCTCGTTCCCAAACAACATATCGATATCGAGATCGGGCGTTTCACGCGCGCCGTCGAAGTCGCGCGCGCGCAACTGAACGCGATTCGCGGCCGCATTCCTGCCGACGCGCCGCGCGAAGCGGCGAGCTTTCTCGACACACATTTGATGATCCTCGGCGATCCGACGATTTCGCAAGCGCCGATGGAAACCATCCGCCGCCACCGTCGCAACGCCGAGTGGGCGGTGGAAATCGAACGCGATCACTTGTGCGCGCAATTCGAGCGCATGGAAGACGCTTATTTGCGAGAGAAGGGACGCGACGTGAGCCACGTCGTCGAGCGGATTCTGCGCGCCATGTTGCTGCCGGAAGACAAAGTCGACGAACAATTGCAGGAGGGCGACATCATCGTCGCCGACGATCTGACGCCGGCGGATACGGTGCTGTTCAAGCATCAGCGCGTACGCGCTTTCGTCACCAATCTGGGCGGACCGATTTCGCATACGGCGATTCTGGCGCGCAGCCTCGGTATTCCCGCGATCGTGTCGGTACACAACGCCACGCGTTACGTGCGCGAAGGCGAGCCGTTGATCGTCGACGGCAAACGCGGCGTGCTGATGATCAACCCCGACGCGGATGTGACCGACGAATATCGCCGCGTTAAAGCCGACATCGCCGAGAAGAAACGCGAACTGGCGCAACTCAAAAGCCGACCCTCCGTCACACGCGACAAAAAAGCGATTCGTTTACTGGCGAATATCGAACTACCGGCGGACGCGAACGCCGCACTCCAAGCCGGCGCGCAAGGCATCGGGCTTTATCGCACCGAGTTCCTGTTTATGAATCGAGAATTGCCGCCGTCGGAAGAAGAACAATTCCGCGCCTACGCCAAAATCGTGACGCTGATGAAGGGAAAGTCGGTAACGATTCGCACGCTCGATCTCGGCGCCGACAAACAAGTCGAAGCGCGCCGCACCGATGGCGGCCAAATCGCCATCAATCCAGCGCTTGGTTTACGCGCGGTGCGCTTGTGCCTGCATGATCCGAGCATTTTCCGTCCGCAGTTGCGCGCTATCTTGCGCGCGTCGGCGCTTGGACATGTGCGCATCATGATTCCGATGTTGTCGGCGCAAGAAGAATTGTTCCGCGTGTTGGAACTGATTGACGAAACCAAAGCTGATCTCAAACGCCGGCGCGAGCGGTTCAATCCTCGCGTTACCTTGGGTGGCATGGTGGAAGTGCCGGCGACGGCGATTTCAGCTGATTTGTTCGCGCCGCATCTGGATTTCTTTTCCATCGGCACCAACGACCTCATCCAATACACGCTCGCCATCGACCGCGTCGACGACGCGGTGAATTATCTCTACGACCCGCTGCATCCCGCCGTACTGCGCTTGATCGCGCTCACTATCGAGGCCGGCAAGAAGGCACGCATTCCCGTTTCGATGTGCGGTGAAATGGCGGGCGATCCGCGTTATACCCGGTTGCTGTTGGGCATGGGGCTCACCGAATTCAGTATGCATCCGGCGACCTTGCTCGACATCAAGCGCGTGGTGCGCGAGAGCAATGCCAAACGCTTGGTCACCAGCGCGCGCAAAATTCT
>JAHFQD010000249.1 GCA_023266455.1 Candidatus Muproteobacteria bacterium | reverse complement strand
TCGCGGTCGCGCGCGTCAATGTTGAACGCCACCGCATGACCGAACGTGTGCAACTGCGGCGCTCGGATTTGTTCAGTGCACTCGGCGGCGAACGCTACGACGTTATCGTTACTAATCCACCTTATGTCGCGCGGCGCGAGATGGAAACGCTACCGCAGGAATATCTGCATGAACCGGCGCTGGCACTTGAGTCCGGCACAGATGGTCTTGATGCGGTCATTCAAATCTTGGCACAGGCCACCGACCATCTCGAACCCGATGGCGTGCTGGTGGCGGAAGTGGGTAATTCCAACGAGCCGCTGCAGGTGCAATTCCCCGAGGTACCGTTTCTGTGGTTGACCACTGCCACCGGCGACGACAGCGTGTTCCTGCTCACCGCCGCAGAATTGCGCGAACATGCCAGCGAATTCCGCTGTTAGGACGCCGACATGAGACGCGATAAAATCCCGCCACTCCATGGATACGCTTAACACTATCGATATCGCCCGCATGCAGTTCGGGTTGAATATCGCATTTCACATTCTGTTCCCGTCCATCAGCATCGCGCTCGGCTGGATCCTGGTGTGGTTCCGCGTGCAATACGCGCGCACCGGCGCACCGGCGTGGCTCTCGAGTTACAAACTGTGGACCAAAGTGTTCGCATTGTCGTTCGCCGTCGGCGTCGTGTCGGGCATCGTCATGTCGTTTCAGTTCGGCACCAATTGGCCCGGCTACATGAACACCGTCGGTAACGTCGCCGGGCCGCTGCTCGCATACGAAGTACTAACCGCGTTTTTTCTGGAAGCGACCTTTCTCGGCGTGATGTTGTTCGGCATGAATCGCGTACCAGGTTGGGTACATCTGTTGGCAACGGTATTGGTCGCCGTCGGCACGACGATATCGGCGTTTTGGATCTTGGCGTTGAATTCGTGGATGCACACCCCGGCCGGGCATACGGTACTCGACGGCGTCATCATTGCGCAGAATTGGTGGGACGTTATTTTCAATCCGTCGTTTCCGTATCGCTTCACGCATATGTTGCTGGCGTCCGGTCTCACAGCGGCGTTTCTGGTCGCGGGTTTGTCGGCTTGGCGTCTGCTCAAAGCCCCCGGCGATACCGCGGCGGCGAATACGTTACGCACCGGCGTGCTGATCGCCGCAACCTTGGCGCCGTTACAAATTCTCGCCGGTGACATGCACGGGCTCAACACGCTAAAAAATCAGCCGGCGAAAATCGCCGCGATGGAAGCTCTTTGGGAAACCCAAAAGGGCGCACCGCTAGTGTTGTTCGGCATTCCGAACGAACGCAAACGCATCAACGAATTCGTCATCGAGATTCCGCGCGCCGCCAGTATTATTTTGCGGCATGAGTCCGATGGCGAACTAAAAGGTCTAAACGAATTTTATCCCGATATACCGCCAGTACCCGTCGTCTTCACCGCGTTTCGCGTCATGGTTGGGATGGGATTTTCAATGCTACTGATTTCTTGGGCGGGCGCTTGGCGGCTACGCCGGCGCGACAACCCAAGGCCGCGTTGGCTGTTGTGGACCTTCGCGGGATTCACCTTCGCCGGTTGGATCGCCACCCTCGCGGGTTGGATCGTGACTGAAACTGGCCGCCAACCGTGGCTCGTCACCGGTATCTTGCGCACCGCCGACGCGGCCGGGAAAGTATCGGAAGCGCAGATCGGTGCCAGCTTCACGGGCTACATCATCACTTACTGCATCATGTTGCTCGCTTACATCGTCGTGCTGACGCATCTCGCCGCTGAAGGCACCGATCCCAAAGAGCCCGTCGCCGCGTCGGGAGACGCGCCGTGAGGAAAGCAACAACTAATGGTCGGACAAGCACGCACACTGGACACAGTAGAGAGACTCTTTTAATGACCGGAGCAGCAAGCGACTGGGAGACAAACATAATGGCCGGACGAGCAAGCGCGCAGCGCGCAGCAGGGAGACTGTATTGAGTCTCGACCTACCACTGATCTTCACGGCATTAATGGGTATCTCGATCTTGGCGTACGTCGTGCTCGACGGCTACGACCTCGGCGTCGGCATGCTCATGGCCGCGGCCGACGATCACGAACAAAATCTCATGGTCGCTTCCATCGGCCCGTTCTGGGACGCGAACGAGACCTGGTTAGTGCTCGGTGTCGGCATTTTGCTGGTGGCGTTTCCGGTCGCGCACGGCATCATTCTCGGCGCGCTGTATTTACCAGTGGCGACCATGCTCGTCGGTTTGATGTTCCGCGGCGTCGCTTTTGAACTGCGCCTCAAAGCGCTCGGCTGGCATCGCGAATTATGGAATTGGCTGTTTTGGTTCGGCTCGTTTTTGGCGTCGTTCACGCAGGGTTTCATGCTCGGACGCTACATCACCGGCTTCGAATCCGGCTTCGGTTATTTCTTATTCGCCATGCTCACCGGCGCCAGCCTCTGCGGCGGTTGCGTGCTGCTCGGCGCGACCTGGTTAGTGTTAAAAACTGAAGGACCGCTGCAACGAAAAGCCATCGCCTGGGGTAAGTGGGGATTGTTGTGGGTCGCGCTCGGAGTAGCGATGGTGAGTCTGGCAACGCCGCTGGTCACCGAAACCGTGCGCAATAAATGGTTCGACTTCCCGCGTACCATCGCGCTCATGCTATTGCCCACCGCCAGTTTCGGCGCTGGCATCGCCGTGTGGTTCACGCTGCGTGGCTTAGGACGTGGCACTTGGCACGTCGAGTGGATGCCATTCGCAGGCGCGGTATCGATCTTCACCATCGCTTTCGCGGGACTCGCGTACAGCTTATTTCCCTACGTCGTGATCGATCAGTTAACGATCTGGGACGCGGCGGCGCATCCGTCGTCGTTGCAATTCGTGTTGTGGGGCGCGCTCGTGGTCGTACCGCTGATCATCGCCTATACCGCGTTCTCGCATCGCGTGTTCTGGGGTAAAGCGCGCGCCGGACTGTACGAGTAAATCGTTCAGGGCGTACAAGGAACGTTGGCGAATCCCAAACCGGTGTTCAGCGCTTGGTTGTTACAGTAAATCACGTTGCCCGCCGGCAAATCATGCAAGCGATAGCCATAACCGGCCGCGCCGCCGATGTCCGCTATATTGTTGCGGAATATATTATTCGCTCCCCAGTAGATGCCGCCGGCCGTGCGATTGTGTGTTTGAAATCCGTCGAGCAGGGCATTCGGCCCGTCCGGATTATCTTGAGTTAAATTCACGCCGTGGTTGTCTTCGACAATGTAATCGTTACCTTTAACGTCCACCCATGAATCCGCGAAATTCTCACCGGCGATACCGGCGCCATCGAAATAATTTCCCTTGATGAGACCGCTGTGGGTTCCTTCCTTGATATCGATGCTCTCGGCGCCGGTGCGGATAATGCGATTATTCACGACCTGATTGCGATCTGATTGATCCGGCAATCCGCCGCTGTGCGTGCCCCAATTAGAATCGGCGCTGCCGATGTAAATGCCCTCGCCGTAGCGCGCTTGGCCGCGCGCGCGGCCGGTAAAACTGACGTCGGAATTCTTGATAACGTTGTCGCTCGAAAACGCGCGCAGATGAATACCTTCTTCCTCGATGTTGTAAACGCGGATTCCGTCCAACACGACGTGACTCGAACCACCGCCGGCGGTCGTATTTCCATCCAATACGATCCCCTTTTGCGCGTTAATCACGCTGATGCCGACGATCTGCCAATAGCTGGCGCCGACCCAGTGCAAGCCATAACTGCCTTTCTTCAGAATTTTATCTGGATCCGG
>JAHFQD010000248.1 GCA_023266455.1 Candidatus Muproteobacteria bacterium | reverse complement strand
ACCTAAGATATTTTCGACGTGCTTATTGATGTCGCTGAAGATTGCTTCCATCTCGTCGAGCTTCGCGATGAGCGGTTTCGGCGTGGTCTTGCGCAGATGCGACTCGGTATCGATGAACAACTTGATGTCTTTACCGAATTGCGCCGCGGCGACCGCAGCCTCGTTACCGCCCTGCGAGAACAAGTTCACGTCTTTTGCGATACGTTGCGAAAGCATGCCTTGGCGGCTGACTAAATAAAGATCCGCTTGCTTCATGTTCGCTTGCTGGCCGAGTTCGGCGATTTCGTCCGTCAACGCCAAGAGCAGCGGCGCGGTTTGGTTGATGGCCACCACGTCTTCGCGCATACCGAACAAGGATTTTTCCTGCTGCAAAATCTGGTCGACTTCCGCGCGCGCGCCTTCACCCGTGCGCTCGGGCGTCCAAATTTCGAAAACCGCCTTCAGCGTACTCTTCTTACCCTCGGCGTCTTCTTGAATCTCCGGCGGACTCGGCGGGATGCCGAGTTCGGCATTACCGTCTTTCAACGCGTTAACGATTTGATCGAAACGATCGCGCGATTCTTTCAGCGATTTGAACGCGCTGCTCTGTCCCAACACCGCTTCGCGCGCGTCTTTGGCGATACGTTGCGAGAGCATGAGGAGTTGCGACGATTGCTCGACGTATTTCGATTCTCGCGCCGACGCTTGACCGTCGATGACGAGCAACCAAACCATCGCGATCATGGATAACACCATGCCCGCCAACAGTATCGGCAGACCGCCGAAGGCGCTGCCTGCTCCGCCGCCTTCGGCTGGCTTATCTTTGCCGACATCGACGTATTCGCTGCCCTGGGGCTTGGCCTGTTCGCTCGCGAGGTCGATGACGTCCTCGGATGCCTGGTCCAAATTAGGCATTTGTTTAGTTGCCATGACCATCTCCTTTTCTCACTCTCTCTATATCGCTTCTCATGTCGAAACATTCCTGAATGTCTGACTTTCAGCGAGTGACTTCATATCGAAAATACCCCATAGGACGTTGTCGCGCAGGAACGCCCCGTTTAAGTGCGCCAGCACCGGGTCGTTCAATCCGGATAAATCCTGTCGCGCCATTTCCGCATCGAAGTGCCGTAAACCGTACACTTCGTTGACTAATAAGCCGGTATGCAACCCCGGAATGTTTATGATGACCAAGCGCGCCGACGCTCCCATGAACACCGACGGTTTGCCGAAATATTCTTGAAGATCGACGATCGTGATCAAATTACCGCGGATGTTGGCCACCCCTTTCAACCACGGCTGCACGTTAGGAACGATGGTCCAGGACGGCGGCGGCAATACCTCGAGCACGTGATCTAACGGCGCTACCAAACGCATATCGGCCAATCGAAACGCGACGCCAGACCACAAGACGGCAGTTTCTACTTCTTGCGGCAAACCGAAAGCCCCGGCGGATGCCGACTGTTGCATCTGCTGCAACAGCGCTATCGGATCGCGCGAGGCTTGCGTTGAGCTCATTACCGACGTTGCCTATGCCGTCTCGTTTACAGCGTCTTGATCTTGTCGATCAAAATTTTCTCGTTGATCGGCTTAACCAAATAATCTTTGGCGCCTTGGCGTAACCCCCAGGCTTTATCGGTTTCTTGTCCCTTGGTGGAACAAATGATCACCGGGATGGCGGACGTCTCGGGATCGCGCGTGATAGCGCGGGTGGCTTCGAAACCGCTCATGCCCGGCATCACGATGTCCATCAAGATCAAATCCGGCTTGCTGCTCTTCGCTTTAGCAATGCCTTCTTCGCCGCTCGACGCTGTCATCACTTGATAGCCGTTTTTTTTCAACATCTCGCTGATCAAATGCGAGTCAGTCGGCGAATCGTCCACTACGAGTACATTTTTAATGGCCATGGGATACTCCGGTTGCCTTTCTTGCAGTCCTTAATGGGTTAATCGTTACCGTTAGTGTACATATTTATGTATGACATCGATCAGCTCTTCTTGCGTAAATGGTTTGTTGACGTGTTCTTCCGAACCCGCTATGCGACCGCGTGCGCGATCGAAAAGTCCATCTTTACTCGAGAGCATGATCACCGGGATGTCACGAAAACGTTTGTTACTTTTAATCAACTGACACGTTTGATAACCATCTAGACGCGGCATCATGATGTCGACGAAGATGATGTCGGGTTGATGGTCCGTAATCATGGACATCGCCTCGAATCCATCAGCGGCAGTGAAAACGTCGTATCCGGCTTTCTTCAATAACGCTTCAGCAGTGCGTCGGATGGTGTTGCTGTCGTCAATAATCATTACCTTGATGGTCACGACCGTCCTCACTGATCCATCGTTTAAAGCCGGGACATGCCCTTCTAAGCTCATGTGCGCAGCTGAAGTTAGATTTGTAACAGGTTAGATACGATTTCTTTTTTACCGCAATGATTTGTTAGCACAAATTTCCTCAACATTCCACGAATCACAACCGCTTCGTTTCGATAAGATGACGTTACATTTCTTCATCAATAATAGCCTACGAGTCCGATAGTCACGCTTCGACCCGCAAACCGTCCCCTCACACAACAACCGCGGTCAAAAACCTAAATTTTAAGCAGGAAACATGCCAGTCATTTGACAATCTTGCTGGCAATACAAAAGCGCCCTTTTCCAGGGGAATAACCTAGCCTTATTGGGTTATCACCAACCATACCTTAACTGGAGCGCGCTAATGAAAAAAATCGGGCTCAAAAAGTCGGCGCTACTTTCGATGGCATCGATGCTCGTTTTTCATGAACGCCTCGTTGGCTGCTGACGAAGCCGTTGGCGTTCAATCGACTTCTCGGCGACAAAGTCGATTACGTCGTGTACGGCTTATCTCCCAGCCTCGCGGTCGCGGAGATCGAAGGCTGGCGACATAAAATCGAACAATTACCGAACAAAATAGTCAGCGAGGGGCTGCCTATCAGCATTTCAAAAATGTCCGGTTGCACTAAATACTGCGATCCTATTTCTAGTAATACGTAAAGGACGGAACCGCCGATAAGCTGGGGGAGAAATATCTTGCACGGTGGGCGAGGTAAGCGAAATTTCAGATCAAGAAATAGATGTCGCGCAAACCCACCCATCGGCCCGTAGTGTTTGGACGATGGATAGGTTTACTATATCGTCGCAACGCAAACATCGTTAAACACGTGTGATACGGCAGATCCAAAGATGACGTTATCTTAAGCTGTCTCCATCGGCACCGCCGCTCCGAGGTACACCTGACATATTATGGCCACCGATCTGCAGACCGCTGTTCCGCACTTAACCACGGTCCTTACGGGACCGCTCCAAACACTGGAAACCAAATTATTGGAAAACCAGGTTTCGATCGAACAATGGTTTCGATCGCACTGGCGCGAAACACCCGCCCCTTTCTACTGTTCGGTGGATCTGCGCAACAGCGGTTTCAAACTGGCGCCAGTCGATACAAATTTATTTCCCGCGGGTTTCAACAATCTCAATCCAGCTTTTCGCCCGCTATGCGTCCAGGCGGTGCAGTCGGCCATTGAACGCGCTTGCCCGCAGGCCCGAGACGTCGTCGTGGTACCCGAGAACCACACGCGCAATATGTTTTACTTCGAAAGCCTGGCGGTGCTCACGGAAATTCTAACGCTCGCTGGTTTGAATGTGCGTATCGGTTCGTTGATGCCGGATTAAACTGAACCCCGAACGATCGAGTTGCCGTCGGGACGTTCGCTAACCCTCGAGCCACTGATACG
>JAHFQD010000015.1 GCA_023266455.1 Candidatus Muproteobacteria bacterium | reverse complement strand
GGCAATAGCGTCGCCGGTGAGATATTGCAGGCGATTTTTAAGCCAGGTGTTGATCAACTCGCGGATGCCATCCCAGTGCTGTGGACCGAGCGTTTCCATGCGGTGATTCGGATAGGTGCGATGGAATTGATTGATCTCGCTGCGCTTGGTTTTGTAGGCGTTGCCGCGTAACCAGATTAAATCTTCGGTGCGATAGATGTAATCCGGCAAACTGCGTTCCACCAACCAGCGACCGTCGCCTTCAAGCAGTTGCGCGAAATCGCGGTACATGAATTCGATTTGACCGAGAAAAGGATTCGGGTTGTAGCGATTCATGATCTCGAAGCAAGCGTCGAGCGCGCGTCGCTGATTCTGCGGTTCGCCGAGTGGCGGTAGCAGCATCGTCAGGCAATGGCCGTTGAGGCTGAACAGGCAGAAACAGTTTTCGATAATTTGGTAGAAACCGCTTTTCTGCGACAGCCAAATGATGTTGTTGGCGAAGGTGTAATCGGAAAGCGGTGTCGCGATCAGTTGCTGATAGCGTTCGAATATGGTCTTGGCTTCGATGGTGAAGGGATAAAGCCGATGGCCTTCGATGGCCAGGTAATGTCGCGGTAGGGATTCGTTCTGTACCAGCGTTACGACGGAGGCGGGAGGACGTTGAGGGGAAGCAACAACGTCGCCGCCAATACTCGGCGGTTCTTCGGGTTTGGTTAACACTTCGTTTCTGTCTCCAAGGGAAATCGCATAGTAACCGAGTAATTAATTCTTATAGGATTCGGCTTGCCAGTGATAAAGCAAAATGAAATGATGATTACCATAAATAATTTTGCTCATGAAGCATGGACATCGATCTACTGAAGACGTTCCTCGAGGTCAACCGCACCCGCCATTTCGGGCAAGCGGCGGATAACTTGTTTCTTACCCAATCGGCTATCAGCGCGCGCATCCGTTTGCTCGAGGAGACGGTCGGTTCGCCGTTGTTTACGCGGACGCGGAACGATATTCAACTCACTGCTGTCGGTCGGCGATTGGTGAAGTATGCCGAGTCCATCGTGAACACCTGGAATCGCGCGCGGCAGGAAGCCGGCCTCGGCGAAACCAATACGCAGTCGCTCGCTGTCGGTGGACTCACCAGTCTTTGGGACATCGTGTTGCAGGAGTGGACGCACACGTTGTACGACCGCCTACCCGGCGTTGTGTTGCAGGCCGAGACGCACGGACAAGACACACTCATCCGTAAACTGCGCGACGGCGCGCTCGACGTCGGTTTTATGTTCGAGCCGCCGCAGATGACGGAGCTGCAAGCGCAGGAAGTGACGACGGTGCGCTTGATCATGGTGTCATCGCAACCGCGATTGCCGGCGCGTACCGCGATCGGTGCGGGCTATGTCATGGTGGATTGGGGAACCTCGTTCGCGGTAGCACATGCGCGCCATTTCCCCGATATGTCGGCGCCGCGATTGCGTGTGGGGCTCGGGCGGATGGCGTTGGCATTCCTGCTTGAAAACGGCGGCGCGGCTTATTTAGCGGAATCGGTGGTGGCGGAGTATCTGGAGACGGAACGCTTATACGCTGTCGTCGACGCGCCGGCGATCGACCGGCCGGTGTACGCAGTGTGGGCGACCGCGAACGATCAGCAAGGGTTGCTCGAACGCGCGTTGCGATTTATTTCGCCGCCGATTTCGTCGGCGTCAGCGCGCGCCACATTCGCACCAAGCCTTTCCACTGCTGATCAATAAAACCCTCGCCGTAATCCACACCGTCGAGTTGGTCGCGAATGCCAGTCGGCGGCGTGACGCGCGTAAAGTTCGCGGTACCGAAAATAATGTCCCAGATCGGAAACAGCGTGGCGAAGTTGCAGCCGCGCTGACCGCCTTCGTGTCCTACACCGATGCCGTGATGAATGCGGTGAAAAGTCGGGCCGACCAGTAAGCGATTGCCGACGGTGCCGAAACCGAAACGCAGATTCGCGTGCGACAAGCTCTCGACCAGGGTGAACACGAACACGATACCGACGAACTGGCTGCCCGACGCGCCGATTAATTGCGCGATGAACGCGAGCCATAAGGATTTGAACAAACCGTCGAGTATGTGGTTGCGATCGTCGGTCCAAAAACTCATCGTGCGCTGGCTGTGATGCACCGCATGCAGCGCCCACCACCAATCGAAGCGATGTTGTAACCGATGCCGCCAATATTCCGCGAAGTCGATGATAACGATGTAAGCCAGCAGCGCGGCGAGTGGATATTGTCCCAGCCACGGAACGAGTTCCTCGAGATTCGGCGGCGTATACCCGAGTTCGCGCAGCGTGTAATCCAAGTGTCCAAGCGGTGCGGTGAGTAGCAAGAAGAAAATAAACGGCAGTGCGCCGGTTTTGTAGAGAAACGTGTAAATCACGTCGGTGCGGACGCCGCGGCGGTGTTCCCATTTCTCCGCCGGGGCCCAGGTTTCGAGCGGTCGTAGTAAGAGATAAATGAAACCGATCTCGGCCAACGCCAGCACAAAGTCGCCCGTTGCCGAAAACGCATCTTCGGCGTAGCTCATGTAACCGGTATGGAACAGGAGAGGAAGTACGAGATTCTCAAACAACCACGACTGTACCGGCTCGAATAGCTGTAACAACGTTTGCATCAACGGCCACCTGCTTCAAGCGTAGCAAAACAAAAACCGCGCGCCTTAAGTCCTTGAATAAGCGGTTGCTGAATCGGGGCCAACGGTTCTTTTCGAGAGCGAATTCCAAGGTGCATCATGAGGTCATCGCCGGCACGGATGTTCTTCAAGGCGCGGTCCAACAACGCTTGATTGGAATATTGCTCGCTCGGCAACTCGTCGCCGATGAAGCCGGCGTCGTCCCAATGCGCGTGCACCGGATAACCGCAGCTCGCGGCGTAACGCAGGCTGTTCTGTGTCACGCGCCCACCAGGCGCGCGCCACACATTGGAGAGGTTTTGGCCGGTGGCGCGCTGAAACGCCGATTCGACTTTTTTGAATTCGTTGCACAGTCCTTGGTGATCGAGCGTGTGGGTTTTGCCAGCGGCGTCGCGCATCATAATGTTGCCGTCGTCGTCGCGCACCGCCCAATGATGCGACCAAGTGTGGTTGCCGAAGGCGTGTCCTTCTTGCGCGCGCGCTTTCCAATAACTATCCCAAGACGGATCGAGCGTGTAGTCGTTGCGGAAGGTTTTTTCGTTGGCGAGGAAAAACGTCGCTTTAACGTTTTCCTCGCGCAGCACGCGCGCGATGTGATCGGCTTGCGTCATGGTGCCAGTGTCGAGCGTGAGGTAAAGCTTGCCGCGGCATTCGGCGTTCGCAGACAGCGCGAACGCGAGCAGCAGAACGGCGACGAAGCTACTGACGCGCCGCATGAGTGGGGAAGTAAAGTCCGTGCGGCGAACGACCGACGTGAATGGACTGCGTAATTTTTTTGGTCGACAGATCGACGACACTGACGCGATTGATCCAGCGCGACGTTACCCATAATTCGGTGCCGTCTTTGCGTAACTCCATGCAATCCGGGCCGCCGGGAACGCGAAAGCTCTCGACGACGTCGAGCTTCTGCATGTCGATTATCGAAATCGTATTTTCTACACGATTGGTTAGGAACGCGTGACGTCCGTCGCCCTGGGGTAGGAACTGATGCGCGCCTTTGCCGGTCTTGAGGCGCTTGATCGATTTGCCGCTCATAGGCGAAAAAATCTCGATGTAGTCTTCGCCGGTCATGCCCACCAATAAGTGTTGACCGTCCGGCGTCAGCCAGACACCGGCGGGTTCTTTCCCGGTCGACGTTTTCCAAATAATTTTTTGTGTCGCCAACTCGATCGCCGCCACTTGATTGCTGTCCTGCGCCGTGACATAGGCGATCTTGCTGTCGCGGCTGAAAGCCATATGGCTCGTCGTCTTCGGCAGCGGTACTTTCCCCGCTAATGTAAAGTTGCCATTGTCATAACGATAAATATCGACACGGTCGAGCCGGTTGGCGGTGATCACGAACCACTTTTGATCGGGACTGAAACCGAGGTGATACGGATCGGCGATGCGCGGCAGACGTTTGACGATATCGCCGCTCGACGGATCGAGCATAACCAAATCGTTGCCGGCGGCATTACCGACGACGACATAACGATCGTCCGGCGTCGGAATGAGATGATGCGGTTCCTTGCCGAGCGGCACGCGTTTGATGACCTTATATGTCGTGGTGTCGATCAGGCTCATGTCGTCGTCTTTGGAGTTGAGTACGATCGCTATTTCGGCGTGCGTAACCGACGGCAAGATCGCCGCGACCAATAACAACTTGAAAACCAAACGACGTAGCGCCATATGCAAGAATTCCGGTAGGTCCGTAAAATCGCCGAATTAATTAAAGTAGTCCAACTATATCAGAGCGGCTTTCCACCCCACGGAACCGGCCGACGAAGCGAGGCACTTTGGAGCAATATCACGGCACAACGATTCTTTCCGTCCGACGCGGCAACCGCGTCGTGATCGGCGGCGACGGGCAAGTCACGCTCGGGCCTACGGTGTTGAAGCACAATGCCCGCAAAGTGCGACGTCTCTATAAGGATCAAATCCTCGCCGGTTTCGCCGGTGGTACGGCCGACGCGTTCACGCTGTTCGAGCGTTTTGAGGGCAAGTTGGAAAAACATCAAGGCCATCTCACCCGTGCGGCGGTCGAGCTCGCGAAAGACTGGCGCACCGATCGTATGTTGCGCCGGCTTGAGGCGCTGTTAGCGGTCGCCGATAAGACCGCATCGTTGATCATCACCGGGCAAGGCGATGTCGTCGAACCGGAAAACGGATTGATCGCTATCGGTTCCGGCGGCCCGTACGCGCAGTCGGCGGCGCGGGCGCTGTTGGAAAATTCCGAGCTCGACGCGCGCGCGATTGTCGAACGCTCGCTCGGCATCGCCGCCGACATCTGCATTTATACCAACCGTAATTTGACCATCGAGGAGTTGTCCCTTTGAGCATGTCAGCTATGACTCCGCGCGAAATCGTGCAGGAGCTCGATAAACACATCGTCGGCCAGGCCGCTGCCAAGCGCGCCGTGGCGATCGCGCTGCGTAACCGTTGGCGGCGCATGCAAGTTGAGAGCGAATCACTGCGCACCGAAATCACGCCGAAAAATATTTTAATGATCGGACCTACCGGTGTCGGCAAAACTGAAATCGCGCGTCGTCTCGCAAGGTTGGCGAACGCGCCGTTCATTAAAGTCGAAGCGACCAAATTCACTGAAGTCGGTTATGTCGGACGCGATGTGGATTCGATTGTGCGCGATCTCATCGACACCGCCGTCAAGATGACGCGCGTCGAAGAAATGCAGAAGGTCCATCAACGTGCGGTCGACGCCGCGGAGGATCGCATTCTCGACGTGTTGTTGCCGCCGGCGCGCGAGATCGGTTTCGCCGTCGGCGAACAGGCGACGAAATCCGACGACGGCGCGGCGCGCCAGCGTTTTCGCAAAATGTTGCGCGAGGGCGCGCTCGACGATAAAGAGATCGAGATCGAAGTATCCAGTTCCGCCGTCGGCGTGGAAATTTTTGCGCCGCCGGGCATGGAAGAGATGACGTCGCAATTGCAAAGCATGTTTCAAAACGTCGGCAATCGCCGCACCAAACCGCGCAAACTGAAGATTCGCGACGCGCTCAAGCTTTTATCGGAAGAAGAAGCGGGGCGCTTGGTAAACGAAGACGACATTAAATCCAAGGCGGTCACCCGCGTCGAACAAAACGGCATCGTGTTTCTCGACGAGTTGGACAAAATCGTCGGCCGTAGCGAGAGTCGCGGTCCCGACGTTTCGCGCGAGGGTGTGCAACGCGATTTATTGCCACTGATCGAAGGCTGCACGGTGTCGACCAAGTATGGTCAGGTCAAAACCGATCACATTCTTTTCATCGCGTCTGGCGCGTTCCATTTGGCTAAACCGTCGGATTTGATTCCCGAGCTGCAAGGCCGTTTGCCGATCCGCGTCGAGCTTGACGCGCTCACGGCCGAAGATTTCGTGCGCATCCTCACGGAAACGGAAGCATCGCTGACGACACAATACGGTGCGCTGTTGGCGACCGAGGGGGTAACGCTGAAATTCATCCCCGACGGCGTGCGGCGCATCGCCGAAGTCGCGTTTCAGGTCAACGAGCGTACGGAAAACATTGGCGCGCGACGTTTGCATACCGTCGTGGAACGGTTGCTGGAAACAGTGTCGTTCGAAGCCGCGGATAAAAACGGCGAGACCGTGTTAATCGACGCCGCCTACGTCGATCGACATCTCAACGGCCTGGTCGGAAACGAAGACTTGGCGCGTTACATCCTGTAACGTTCTTCGGTATGTCGACATCGGTGCGAGAAAGCGCAAACCCCATCGGCGTCTTCGACTCCGGGGTCGGTGGGCTGTCGGTGTTGCGCGAGATCCGTACCGAACTGCCGAACGAAGCGCTGCTGTACGTCGCCGATTCGGCACACATTCCTTACGGCGATAAATCGAGTGCGTTCATCGAAGAACGCGCGATCGCCATCAGTGAATTTTTAATAGCCCAAGATGCGAAAGCCATCGTCGTGGCGTGCAACACCGCTACCAGCGCCGCGATCGCGGCGCTGCGCGCGCGTTACTCAATACCGATCGTAGGGATGGAGCCGGCGGTAAAACCGGCGGTCAACGCCACGCGCTCCGGCATCGTTGGTGTGTTGGCGACGAATGGTACGCTTGCCGGCGATAAATTCGCCGAGCTCGCCGCGCGGTTCGGTGCCAGCGCTGAAATTTTGATTCAGCCTTGTCCCGGTTTAGTCGAGCAAATCGAAGCCGGTGAGTTGTCTAGCGAGCGTTCGCGGTCGTTGGTCGCTGAATACGTTTCGCCGTTGGTGAAACGCGGCGCCGATGTGATCGTGCTCGGGTGCACGCACTATCCGTTTTTGATGCCGCTGATTAAAGAAATCGCCGGCGACACCGTGACCATTGTCGATCCGAGTCCGGCAGTCGCGCGTGAGTTGCGCCGCCGCTTGGAAAACGCGGGGCTGTTACGATCGGACGCTCCGCATAAAAAAAATCTTTTCTGGACCAGCGGCTCGGCAGAAAAAAATGCGCCGCTGATCTCTCGCCTCTGGGGGGAATCGGTTGCAGTGCATATGCTGCCGAGCTCTTGAATTTTAAAATAACGATTTTCCAGTTGGGCTCTTGAAAGTATCGCCGTCGCCTCCCATTCAACATGTCATAACGCCGCTGCCGCGGCATTTCTGCAAATCTTTTTCTGGAGGTCGTTATGGCTAATTTATTGAGATCTAGTATCAACCGTGTATCGCCACTGCATCGTTGGGGACTGTGGGACAACGAACTCGATCGCGTGCTCGAAGGTTTTCTACGTCCGGTAAATTGGATCGAAGAAGCCGCTGGCAATTTCGCGTTTCCCTTGGATGTCACCGAACGCAGCGAAGAGTATGTGCTGACGGCGGAGTTACCCGGCTTGAAGAAGGACGACATCAACGTGACGCTCGAAAACGGCGTGTTGACCATTTCTGCCGAGTTGAAGAGTGACCCTGAAGAGAAGGAAGGCGATCGTGTCGTGCGACAAGAGCGCCGCTACGGCCGTTATACCCGCAGCCTGCGGCTCGGTACGCAGATCAACGAGAAAGGTATTAAGGCGACTTATAAGGATGGCGTGCTCCAACTCACGTTGCCAAAGGCCGAAGAAGTGAAGCCCAAGAAAATCACAGTCGACGTCGATTGAACGTGGATTCATCGCGCCGCATCGAAAGGCCGCCGTGCGCGGCCTTTCGATTTGCTGACAGGGGCACAGAGATACGTTATTTTTGCGTTCTATGACGAATGCCATCCAATTGACCAAAGACCGCGCGCGCATCTTGATCGAAGCGCTGCCCTACATTCAGCGTTTCCAGGGCAAGACCATCGTTATTAAGTACGGCGGCAACGCTATGGTCGACGAAGCGCTGAAATCCAGTTTCGCGCGCGACGTGGTGCTGATGAAGCTCGTCGGCATGAATCCCGTGGTGGTGCACGGCGGCGGGCCGCAGATCGGCAAGGTGCTCGAGCGCATCGGTAAGAAAAGCGAGTTCGTGCAAGGCATGCGCGTGACCGATCGCGAGACCATGGACGTGGTCGAAATGGTGCTCGGTGGTTTGGTGAATAAAGAGATCGTCAATCTCATTAATCAACACGGCGGCAAAGCGGTTGGACTTACCGGCAAAGACGGTGGGTTGATTCGCGCGCGCAAGATGGTGCTTACCAAGAAGGCCGAAGACGAAAAATTTCCATCTGAAATTATTGATATCGGTCACGTCGGTGAAGTGCAAGGCATCGATCCGCGCGTGGTGTCGTTGCTCGATAGCGGCGCGTTCATTCCGGTGATCGCGCCGATCGGCGTCGGCGAGGACGGTGAGACCTACAACATCAACGCCGACGTGGTCGCTGGCAAGTTGTCGATTACGTTACAAGCGGAAAAATTAATTCTGCTGACCAACACCAGCGGCGTGCTCGACAAGGAAAGCAAGGTCATCACCGGCTTGAGCGTGAAACAGGTCAACGATTTGATCGCCGACGGCACGATCTCCGGCGGCATGTTGCCGAAGGTGAATTACGCGCTCGACGCGGTACTGTCTGGCGTGCGTTCGGCGCACATCATCGACGGGCGCATCGAACACGCGGTGTTGCTGGAAGTCTTTACCAACGAAGGTGTCGGTACGTTGATCCGCGCTTAGTGCGTGGAACAAACCGGGCAAGCCGGATCGCGTTTGAATTTCAGCGTGCGCCATTCCATGGTGCGTGCGTCCAGTATCAACAGCTTTCCAACTAAAGACTCGCCAATTTCCAACAGTAGCTTGAGGGTCTCGGTCGCTTGGATGCAACCGACGATGCCGGCGACAGGCGCCAGCACGCCGAGTTGTGAACAAAGTTCGTCGGCTTCGTTCGTTTCTTTGAACAAACACGCGTAACACGGACCGCCGGGGACGAACACGCTGATTTGGCCGTCGAAGCGAATCACCGCACCCGACACCAGCGGCACGCGCGTTTCGACGCAGGCGCGGTTGACGGCGTAGCGCGTGGCGAAGTTATCGCTGCTGTCCACTACCACGTCCACATTCTGGATGTGTTCCCGCAATGCGTTTTCATCGAGCCAGCGCGGTACCGCGACGATGTCGATTTCCGGATTGATCGCGCGCAAGGTGCGCAATGCCGATTCGGTTTTGGTTTCGCCGACGGCGTTGGTGGTGTGCACGATCTGGCGTTGCAAATTGGTGAGGTCGACTTTATCGCCGTCGGCGATCGTCAAATGTCCAATGCCGCTCGCCGCTAAATAAATCGCCGCCGGCGAACCTAAGCCGCCGAGTCCGATCAACAACACGCGCGCAGCCAGCAGCTTTTGTTGCCCGGCGATATCGATTTGCGGCAACAAAATGTGGCGGCTGTAACGCAGCAATTGTTCGTCACTGAGAGACACGGGATCGGCAGTGCGCGTTTTCATGCGAGAAACGTTAACACGGATTAACACCGGTGGTGACGCGCGCATGGCCGGCGAGATCGCGCTGTGCTGCGACGTTGTCGAAGCCGGCACGCTGCATTAACTCGGCGATGGCCTGTGCCTGGTCATATCCATGTTCGAGCAACAATCGACCGTTCGGATGCAAATGCGCGCGCGCATCGGCGACGATGCGGCGCACGGCGTCGAGGCCGTCATGTCCACTGACGAGCGCGGCGTGCGGTTCGAAGCGCACGTCGCCTTGGACCAGATGCGGATCGCCGATGCGAATGTAAGGAGGATTGCTGACGATCGCGTCGAAACGCAGATTAGCCAAGGGCGCGAACCAATCGCCTTGGCGAAACTCGATGTTCGTCACGCCGAGACGCCGCGCGTTATCGCACGCGACCTCAAGCGCATCGCCGGATGCATCGACCGCGACGACGCGGCAACGCGGGCGTTCGTGTGCCACCGCGATGGCGATAGCGCCGCTGCCGGTGCCGAGATCGGCGATGGAACTGTCCGCCGTGGGCGAGAGAGATGCCAGCGTCTGCTCAACCAACAATTCCGTTTCCGGTCGCGGTATCAAAACCGCTGGCGACACTCGGAAAAGCAGCGACCAAAATTCGCGCGCGCCGACAAGATAGGCCACTGGTTCGCCGTTGCACCGGCGTTCGATAAGCGCCTCCAATTGCCGATCTTGTTCGGGGGATAAGGGTGTATCTGCCAGCGTGATCAAACGCGCGCGCGTCAGCCCGCAAACATGCATCAGCAATGCCTCGGCGTCGACGCGCGGCGTCGGGCTCGTCGGCGCCAGCCGGCGCGCGGTTTCGTCGAGCACCGTTGCGAGCGTTTTCAAATTAATCAGTCGTTGAGCATCGCCAAGCGATCGGCGTGATCGGCATTGATCAACGGTTCGATTAAATCCTCGAGATCGCCTTCCATGACGCGTTCTAATTTGTACAGCGTGACGTTGACGCGGTGATCGGTTACGCGCCCTTGCGGAAAGTTGTAGGTGCGAATGCGTTCAGAACGGTCGCCGGTACCAACTTGGCTTTTGCGCATGGCCGCTTCTTGTTCATGATGTTTGCGCCGTTCCATTTCTAACAGGCGCGAACGCAGGATGCTCATCGCGCGCGAGCGGTTTTTATGTTGCGAGCGTTCATCTTGGCATTCGACCACAAGACCGGATGGCACATGGGTGATGCGAATCGCCGAGTCGGTTTTGTTGACGTGTTGTCCGCCGGCGCCGGAGGCGCGGAAGGTGTCGACTTTGAGATCAGCCGGATTCAAATCGACCGCGTCCACTTCCTCGGCTTCAGGTAACACCGCGACGGTGCAAGTCGACGTGTGGATGCGTCCCTGCGCTTCAGTCGCGGGCACGCGCTGCACGCGATGCACGCCGGATTCGAATTTCAGGCGTGCGTATGCTTCTTTACCTACAAGCCGTGCGATGATTTCTTTGTAACCGCCATGTTCACCCTGACTGGTCGACATGATTTCCACGTCCCAGTCGCGCGCCTGCGCATAGTACGAATACATGCGGAAGAGCTCGCCGGCGAAAATCGCCGCCTCGTCGCCGCCGGCGCCGGCACGAATTTCGAGAAAAATGTTGCGCGAATCGTTCGGGTCTTTCGGTAACAGCAATATCTGAATGTCGTTTTCCAGTTTGCCGATGCGCGCTTCGCCGGTCGCGATTTCCTCTTGCGCCATTTCGCGCAAGCCGACGTCGTTGTCTTTGAGCATCTCACGCGCGTTGTCGATCTGCGTCATGACTTCCAGATATTCGCGATACATACGCACGCCCGAGGTGATCTCGGCGTATTCCTGCGACAGCTTGCGGAACTGATTTTGATCGCCGATCACCGCCGGATCGGATAGATGACTTTCGATTTCGTCAAAGCGTAACGCAAGGCTTTTTAGCCTTGCTTCGATAGAAGGTTGCATAGTTAATCGTCGTTTAAGTTGAAGAGACGCCGCGCGGCTTCGAGTAAATCCTCGTTACCGTCGTGGTCGGCGCGTTTGAGCGCGACCGAAGGCGCATGGGTGAATTTGTTGGTGAGGGCGCGCGCCAGTTGTTCGAGCACGATTTGTGGATCTTCACCGCGCGCCAGGCGTTGACGCGCGCGCGCGACTTCCGCTTCGCGCGCCGCTTCCGTGACGTCGCGCAGCGCGCGGATCGTCGGCTCAGCGTCGAGCGAACGCACCCAACGCATAAAGTCGACGACTTTGTTATGGATGATCAGTTCCGCCTCGCGCGCCGCCGCCTCGCGCAATTCCAGATTTTCCTGCGCGACGTCTTTCAGATCGTCGACGGTATAGAGATATACGTCGTCGAGATCGCTCACTTCCGGCTCGATGTCGCGTGGTACGGCGATGTCGACCATAAACATCGGCCGATGGCGTCGTGCCTTGAGCGCGCTCTCGACCGCGCCTTTGCCGAGGATCGGCAGTTGGCTGGCGGTGGAGGAGATGACGATGTCGGCTTCGTGCAAGCGCGCGGGCATCTCCGCCAACGAAATCGCTTCGGCGCCGAGGTCAACCGCCAGTCGCTGAGCGCGTTCAACCGTGCGGTTGGCGACGATCATGTGTTTGACGCGGTGTTCGTGCAGATGCCGCGCGCATAAGTCGATGGTGTCGCCGGCGCCGATGAGGAGCACGGTCTGTTCCTCAAGCGTTGTAAATATTTGGCGCGCTAATTGCACCGCTATGGAGGCAACGGAGACGGCACTCACGCCGATAGCCGTATCCGTACGGATCTGTTTAGCCACGGAGAACGTTTGTTGAAACAGGCGATTCAAAATCTTCCCGGTCGTTCCCGCTTTGTGCGCGTTCGTGAACGCGTCTTTCATCTGTCCCAAAATTTGCGTTTCGCCGAGCACCATCGAATCCAGTCCGGCGGCAACGCGGAACGCGTGCCGAACCGCGGCTTGATCCGGATGACTATAAAGGTACGGGCTGATGGTCTCGCGATTGAAATGATGGAATCGGCAAAACCAATCGA
>JAHFQD010000247.1 GCA_023266455.1 Candidatus Muproteobacteria bacterium | reverse complement strand
CAATACGGCGGCCACCCCACGGCGCAATTCTACAACAACATTCTTTATTCGAACGGGTCGTCTCCTTACGCCGGCGCCGAACAAGGCGCATCGATGTCGCAGTTAACCTTGTCGAATAACCTTTACTACAACCGCGGCACCGGTCCGACGCAAGATACGGCGCCCGTCAACGGCGATCCGCAATTCGTCAACGCCGTCGGCGGCAACTTCCGTTTGCAATCGAGCAGCCCCGCCATCGACCGCGGCAGTTCCGTCGTGAATACCGTTGTCACCATGGACGGCGACGGCGTAAGCCGACCGCAAGGCGGCGCGTTCGATATCGGCGCGTTCGAATCATCGGGGTCTGGCACCGGATTGCCAAAACCTCAAGGACTAACCGTTATCAAGCAGTAACCGCAATATCCCACCGGCCCTTCTAGGGCCGGTGGTGTTTTTACTCCTCTTTATTTTGACGGCGCACTGACAGTTTCCCGTATAATGCCGGCCACAACAAGACCCGTTCCCCGACCTAGTACTCGATGAAATCGCGTTTCTTTATTTTCGCGTTATTTATTTGCGTGATGCCGTTTGCCATGGCGTCGCCATCCGCATTGGCGACGCCCGTGATTTTCTTTTCCGACGTGGACAGCGGACCTAACAAAGGCGGTCAAGACGACAAAGGCGCCTTCGTCACGATTTGGGGAAATCGTTTTGGCAAAGAACGCGGCGACGGTTACATCTCCATCGGCAATGGACGCGCAGCAAAATATTTATCCTGGTCGGATACCAAAATCGTTTTTCAACTCGGTGAAAACGCCACCACCGGCGACATCATCGCGACGAACAACACCGGCGAACATTCCAACGGCATCCATTTCAACGTTCGCGCGGGGAAAATATATTTCATCGACGCCAAGACAAAACACGGCGGATCGGGATCGTTCGACAATCCCTGGGGATCGCCGGCGTTTTTTTACGATCGCGCGCGGCCAGGCGATACGGTGTACTTCCGGGCCGGGGTTTATAACGCCAACTACGGCGGCAATTGGGGAGACCGCAACTTCGCGCTCGGCGCACGCAAAGGCGGAAGCCCCAACAATCCTCTTGCGTTCGTAGGTTATCCAGGGGAATCGGCGGTACTGAAAGCCCCCGATGGCTACCACGGCAATTTCACGCTAACCGATACCACGCGCACTGTCGCCAGCTATGTAACGATCGCGAACTTGGTCTTACAAGGCGCCAGCGACTGCATCGGCGGCGGCGGTTTTTGGGAAAGTGAAGAAAGCGGCGGTACAAACATACGCGTCGTCGGTAATCGACTTTCCGCGCGTTATACGGGTAACACCATGACCGGGCTCATTACCGTGAATGGCGACACCTGGCGTATCTTCGGCAACGAATTCACTGATACCGGAACACGCCCGCCGATCAATAACAATCATGCAGTTTACGTCCAAACCGGCGCCGACGACGTCGAGATCGGCTGGAATTATTTTCATAATTTGAGAATGGGCCATGTGATCCAGGTCCACACAGATATCGCCTTTAAATACGAAGACATACGCATCCACGACAACCTGATCACCGCGGAAAACGTCAACGATTCGCGCGGTATTAACGTCGGCCGCGCATTGCCGGGCAGTTACGGTTCTATTTACAACAACGTGCTCTACAACATCGGCCAGGATTTCAGCGCTATCGCGCTCTATTACGGCGACTGGAAGATATTTAACAACACGTTTTATCACGTCCGCGCTTCGAGCGGCATGGTTTGGGTTAGCGGTCAGTACGGCGGTCAACCGACGGCGGAAGTAGTGAATAATATCTTCTACTCAGACGGCGAATCTCCATACGTCACCGCTATTCATGGCGCGCATCCCAGTCAGCTCTTGCTGAATGCCAATTTGTATTATGGCTATAAGGGCGCTACGCAGACCGAAGGCGACAAACACGCGATCCAACGCGATCCTTTATTTCAGAATCCAACGGCCGGCGATTTTCATCTCAAACCCGGAAGCCCGGCGATCGACGCCGGGTCGACCGAAACAAGCGTCATCGTGAAGGAAGACTACCAAGGAACCGCGCGGCCTCAGGGAAAAGCCTTCGATATCGGGGCATTTGAAGCGATAACGCGTTAAGCGTTTTCTGTGAAAAATCCATGAAAACAACCCTCGCCAAATTATTCCATCGCTCCCATGTCGACGTAGAAACTCCGGTAAAAAACCGCCTCCGCAGCCATCGTTTCTATGAGATCGATTTATTACGATTCCTCGCCGCTTTCAGCGTTTTATTATTTCATTACACTTTCCGTGGCAGCGGCCCCGACAACCGCAGCATCGTCACGTTTCCAGAACTCGGAGCGTATTTTAAATACGCTTACCTCGGCGTCGAATTATTCTTCATCATCAGCGGCTTTGTAATTTTGCTGACAGCAATGGACCGAAGCGCGCGCGAATTCATCGTCTCCCGAATCACGCGCCTGTTCCCGGCTTATTGGACCTGTGTCACATTAACCCTGTTGGCGATTCTCGCCTTCGGAGGAAGTCGCTATTCAGCGACCCTTTGGCAATATCTGATTAACATGACCATGCTGCAAGATTTCGCGCATGTCTCGCCGTTGGATGGCGTGTATTGGACACTCACGGTAGAACTTAAATTTTATCTTTTGGTTTTTCTCATCGTGGTATCCGGCCAGATCCATCGCCTAGAATATTTTCTCGGCGCGTGGCTCGCCGCTTCGATTTTTCTCAACGCCGTGGATGGATTGAACCCTATTCGATTCTTTTTATTCCCGGGGTATAGCTACTTCTTCATCGCCGGGGCGATTTATCTGCTGATATGGCTGCATGGTATCAGTGTCGCCCGCGTCCTAATGCTAGCGACGAGTTATATATGCGCCATACGTTTTGCGATCGCCGACAGTAAAACCTTCGCCGATTACTTTCACACCAATTTTGATCCGGTGGTTATCGGTGTCATCCTTACGATCTTCTTCGGGATTTTTATTTTTATCGCATTCCGAAAAACAACTTGGCTGGATCGCCGTGAGTTTCTAATCGTCGGCGCACTGACTTATCCACTTTATCTTCTGCATCAAAACATCGGCTTTATGCTGTTCAACGTCACTGCCCCCTATGCCCCGAAATACCTGCTTCTGATTGGGATCACCTTCCTCATGATCACCATGGCTTATATCGTCCACCGATATATCGAGCGACGGTACGCCCCCCCTCTAAAACAGCTGATATCACGGGTCTTATGGCTCCGTAACCCCCAATCCACCCAGTAATAACAGCTTGTTTTCTATATAAAAAAATGAAATAAGAGAATGCAAATTTATACTATTTAGCCCCTTTTTTCAGATCAAAACTTTCCTTATAGTACGCACTTCGCCGTTTTCCCCTCGGGGATTTTTCTCCGCAATACAACGCAATCGTTGTAGTGGGTTTGTCACATTCTGAAATTAGCATTTTAGAAAATAGGACTTCCAAAATAGTAGCCGTATATAAGTAGACGTCATTCATGCCCCCCTCCCCCATGAGTACCTTAGGTGCTTCCTTTGCTTTCGCGCATGTCGTGAAACGAAGTTCATGTAATGAAAAAACGACAGGTCCCTTGTTGTTCTTATTTATTTTCCTGTCGTCATGCTATTAACCGCCATCCCCCCCACGAGCGTTGCCTCCGCCAACGGCACCTCCCCCTGGATAGCCCCGCCGCCGCCACCCCCTCCACCGCCCCCACCGCCGGCGTCACTCGTT
>JAHFQD010000246.1 GCA_023266455.1 Candidatus Muproteobacteria bacterium | reverse complement strand
AAATAGCCGCGAATCTCGACGCCGTAGCGCACACGTAACCATTTCTTGGCGATCGCGCCGGCAGCGACGCGCATCGCGGTCTCGCGCGCGGAGGAACGTCCGCCGCCGCGCGGATCGCGGACGCCGTACTTCTGTTGATAGGTGTAATCCGCGTGACCGGGACGAAACCGATCCGTGATCTTGGAATAGTCTTGCGAACGCTGATCGGTATTTTCGATCAACAGTCCGATCGGCGTGCCGGTGGTTTTGCCTTCGAACACGCCGGAGAGAATTTTTACTTGATCGTCCTCGCGTCGCTGCGTCACGTGACGCGACTTACCGGGCTTGCGGCGATCGAGATCAGGTTGAATATCGGCTTCGGACAACGTCAGTCCCGGCGGGCAACCGTCGACGATCGCGACGTATGCCGGACCGTGCGATTCACCCGCGGTCGTAACGGTCAATAATTTTCCGATGGAGTTGCCGGACATTTCGCGCTGCGTTTTATTCGACGATGAAAGTCGATGTTACCGGCAAACGATAATCCTCACAAACTCAAGGATTGTCCGCCGTACCCGCGGTGATCACTGTTTCTTCAGAGCGCGCGAAGATCCAGCTAATGCCGACGCCAGCCATGAACGAATGTGACTGGCGCATCAGCGGACTGTCTTCGAAAGCGGCGTTTCGCAGCGCGTCGTAACGCATAAAGCCGCCCAACCAAAAATCAGCGAAACGTTTGCTCATGGTCAGCGTCAATCGCGAACCGCTGTATCCTGAACGCGCATCATAGGCGGGACGCGTCGAGGTCGCGTATTGTGGCTTCACTTCATAAAAGTAATCGTGATACTTCTCGGTGGCGTATAACGGCCCGATCGATGAGCTGAGGTTCCACCCACCACCAGCGACATTCAACGCATCGAACGCGAGATTCGGAGAAAACACCCAACCGATGTAATGCGTATGCACTAAATTGCTCGCCACCACCGCGCGCGCGGGTAGGTTCAAACTCAGCGCCCGATCTTTGTCGGTATTTTCGTACCAACGCCAACGCAGCGACGGACCGGCTTCCACGGTCGGATAGAGATCCGGCATCCCGATGCGCGCGGCGTTATCGTCGCTTTGTGCCGGTGGGCCGAGACCAATGCTCAAATCCAATAAAAACCCGTTGGTGCCGACGATGTCGCCGTGGATGCCGCGACGGTCGATATGCAAACGATCGCCGCGATAAACGAAATAGGGAATCGGCAGAATGTAGGTATGCCCCTCATCGGAGCCTCGGTAATCGGGAACACTGGTGAATCCCAGCCCGAGACCCGACTCCCACAACGGTTCTTCTCCCGCCCATGCTGGAGCCGTCGAGAGAACGGACAATAGAAAGACGATAATCCTTTTCATCGATGCACCGCGATCTCAATTCCAATCCAATACGGAATTCTTAGCACCGCATGCGCCACTTTAAAAGACGGTGAAAATACGGAAAGGTGAATACCGGCGATATTCGCGCGGGATTTATCTGCGGCGGGAAATATTTATCTCAGAAAAAACCACGGCTGACGTTCGATCTGGCGAAAGCCAGTCGAAACGTCAGCCGTGGTCGAATACAACCTAAATCTTTTGCTTACGCCGTCTTCACGAAAGCTTTATGCGCGGCGTCGGCGAAGTATCCCTTCAGGTATGCAGACATCTGCTTCATCTTGCCGGCTTCGTCGCCTTGTTTGTAGAAGTCGCTATTCGGATCGGAGAATTCCTTATCCCACAAGTCGTTCAACACTTGCTCGCGTTTGTCGTCAATCACTTGGTCGTATGAACCGACTTCTCCCGGCTCCAAGTCTTTCGTGGTCGTGTTGGCGTAGCGATCCATCCATTCCAGCGCCAAGGCCTGTTTATCCGGACCGAGGGCTTTCCATTTGGCGTCATCTTTAACAGCGCGATCGATAGAGGCACGGAAATGCCCATCGGTACCATAGCGATCCATGAAGTGCTGCTGTTCCACCGGCGTAAGCTTGTGAAAGCCTTCGCTGGTAACGAGTTTCGTAACTTCCGCGCTTAACCCGTTTTGCGCAATACCATTGAGTACCGACTGCTGAACCTTCGGATCCAGATTCTTGAACTGGTCGTTATTGACGAAATCCTTGTAAGCATTCTTTTGATCCTCCGGCACTTTGTTGTAACCGGCAATGATCGACGCTTGCACACCTGGGTCGCGCTTGGCGAAGTCCGTCACGTTAGTCAACGCCCAGTCGACGCCCTTAGCGCCCTGTGCGCTGGCAAGTTCCAGCATGTGTTGCTTGCCGGCCGGGTCTAAGCCCTTAAAGTTATTGTTGGTAGTAATAAGTGCCTTAAGGGCGGCGCCATCGTTCTGACCTTCAACGCCGTTGTTATAGGCATTGATAACCGCCGCTTGCGTAGCGGGATCCATGCCTTGGAAATCGGCGCCGAGGCTATCCAGATAACTGTTAAGCACTCTCCCCTGCGTCGGATCGCCACCCGTAGCATTTGTATAAGCCTGGGTAGCGGGACCATCTTTAACGTAACCGGGCTTTTTGACATCGGCATTGACCTCAACGGGTCCTTGCGGTGTCCACGATTTAAACTCGCCTTTCGCTTCGTATTGTCCAACTTCGGCAATCTGTTTGTCCCAAGGCAGCTTTAGGAATTCCGTGTTGAAGAGCTTGCCCGACCACAGATTTTCCAAGGCTTTTTGCTTGGCTGCATGATCATCTTTAAGATCTTTATAACCAGCGCCTCGATCGACATACGTCTCCAAGTGCCTCAATGCATTCGTCTGTGCACCAACGTCCGCGTTTTTATAACGACCGTCGGCCATCATCTTGTCGACTTGCGCCGCCAGATCCGGATCGGCGCCATACTTCGTCAGCAGGTTTTTCTTTACATCGGGGGAGACAAGGGGGGGGACAAGCCCTTGGAAGCCGAGATCGTTAATAAGTTTATTAACACGATCCGCACCCGGACCATTAGCTGCCGAGGCAGCGCCGAGCGCCGCTTGTTTTTGGCCAGCGTCTAACCGATGGAAACCATCGGAATTGACTAAGGTCTTGAGGCTCTTAACTTGTGCGCTGTCGTTTTTCTTACCGCCAGCGTCGTATGCAGTTTTCCAACTATCGATAACTTTATTCTGCGTATCCTTGTCCATGCCGTTGAAGCCATCGACACCGCCAAGGAACGTATTCAGGTCAGTGGTCTGATTCGCATCGCCACTCGTAACCGCTTTGACTTTGTCTGGGTCTTTAACTTGCGGTGCGCCGTTATTACCGTCGCCAGCGCCGGGAGGGGCAGCACCAGGATCATCGCTGGGCTTCGGCTGGGAAGCATCGTTAGCGTCGAACTTGCCGGTGTAGACGACGTACGTTTTGCCGTTGCCATCTTTACCGTCGTACACGAGATTTCTCTCGCTTTGGGTGATATTGCCATCGTCATTTCTATCCAGGCGCTGCCAACCCGGCGGATACTGACCATATTGCTTTTTATAATCTTCGCCGTATTGATCGTTGTCGCGCATCACCTTATCGATGTCCGCGTTCGTCACATCTTGCGGCGGCTTGTTCAGCACGTGTGACGTGATACCAGTCAAGTTATTATCTTGATTGCTCTGGTCTCCATTCGATTTCCACGCGGTAACAGTCGTGATATTGAATTCCATACAACACCTCGCCTTGAATATATTCGGTTGCTTTGGCAGCAAAACGATCAATTAGCATTGTGCAAAATACTGCGGGAGGGGTAAGCAAATCTATAATTTGTCCCCCCCCTCTAGTAAATTTAGTCCGG
>JAHFQD010000245.1 GCA_023266455.1 Candidatus Muproteobacteria bacterium | reverse complement strand
ACTTCTGCGCGACACGAGTTGGAAAGATTTGGATTATCTCGTCATCGATTTGCCACCCGGCACTGGCGATACGCAATTAACGCTAGCGCAGAAAGTGCCTGTGACCGGCGCGATCATCGTCACCACGCCGCAAGACATCGCTTTGCTTGACGCGCGCAAGGGACTCAAGATGTTCGAGAAGGTCGAGATTCCCGTTTTAGGCGTGGTCGAAAATATGAGCACGCATATCTGTTCTAACTGCGGTCACGAAGAACATATCTTCGGTGAAGGCGGCGGTGCGCGGATGGCGCAGCAGTACAACATCGATCTGCTCGGCCAGTTGCCGCTCGATATTCGTATCCGCGAAGAAACCGACAACGGTAAGCCGACGGTGATCGCCGATCCGGAATGCCGCATCGCGTTGTTATATCGCGACATCGCGCGCCGCGCGGCCGCGAAACTCTCGCTGCAGAAAAAAGATTACGCGACAAAATTTCCCAACATCGTCATTCAAAGCACATAAACCTATGGGCATCAAATCCGACAAATGGATCCGTCGTATGGCGGAGCAGCACAAGATGATCGAGCCGTATGAACCGGGTCAGGTCAAAGTCAACGGCAAAGGTCCGCTAGTGTCTTACGGCACATCGAGTTACGGCTATGACATCCGTTGCTCGGATGAATTTAAGATTTTCACCAATATCAATTGCACCATCGTCGATCCGAAGCAGTTCGACGCGAAATCGTTCGTCGACTTCAAAGGCGACGTCTGCATTATTCCACCGAACTCGTTCGCGCTCGCGCGCACGGTGGAGTACCTGCGCATCCCGCGCAGCGTATTGACGATTTGTTTGGGGAAATCGACCTACGCGCGTTGCGGCATCATCGTAAACGTGACGCCGCTCGAGCCGGAATGGGAAGGGCACGTGACGCTCGAATTTTCCAACACCACGCCGTTGCCGGCGAAGATTTACGCCAACGAGGGTGTGGCGCAAATATTGTTTATCGAAGGCGACGAAGTTTGCGAAACGTCCTATAAAGATCGCGGCGGCAAATACCAAGGCCAGCGCGGCGTTACCCTGCCGCGAATTTAAGCGACATTTCCCAGGGCCGTTTTGCTTAGGCCGACGCGCTTTTCCCGATAAATGGGGGGCGGGTTGTGGCGAGTGGATGCCTTTTTAATAGGCATTTTCGGTAGGATTTAGCCTATGTTTCCGCGATCACGGGGGTGAACAAGCGGGTGTCGAAACGGCGCACGCTTGTTATAAGAACGGCTAATGCGAATTCTGTCATCCATCGGGGTATTTTCTACCGTAGTGCTGTTGTTATGCCTCGGCGCTTGTTCTAGCGGCGGCGAAGGTTCTAGTACATCGACGTCCAGTCGTTCTCCTACAACCACGACGCCAATACCCGCATCGCCGACGGCGCCTACCGGTTTGGTCACCACCGCTGGGAATGCACAGGTAGCGCTCTCCTGGGCCAGTGTGAATGGCGCGTCGACTTATAAAGTAAAACGCTCGACGACGTCGGGTGGTTCTTACAGTGTCGTTCAATCGAACGTTACCTCTACGAGCTTCACCAATACCGGTCTTACAAACGGAACGACGTACTACTACGTCGTATCGGCGGTGAACGCGGCCGGCGAAAGTGCGAACTCCGGCCAAGCGTCGGCGACGCCGACCACGCCGACGCAGGCACCGTCGGCGCCGACGGGCGTTACGGCGAGCGCGGGTGATCGACAAGTCGCGTTGGGTTGGAATGTGGTTTCCGGCGCCAGCGGTTATAAGGTCTATCGCAATTCGACTTTGATTGCATCGCCGACGTCGAATAGTTTCACCGACGCCGGTTTAACCAATGGCGTTACGTACACCTACCAAGTCAGCGCTACCAACACTATCGGCGAAAGTGTGAAATCGACATCGGTAAGCGCCACGCCGGCGGCTTCATCGTCGCAAGCGCCGGTAGCGCCGTCGTGCGTATCGACGCGCGTCATGAACGCGAAAGTCATGGTGAACTGGAACACGGTCGCGGGCGCGACGGTGTACAAGATTTATCGTGATACACAGTTGGTCGGTTCATCCACCGTCACGATGTACGTCGATACAGGCCTTTCTAATGGAACCACGTACAACTATCGCGTCGTGGCTACGAACGGCGCAGGCGATAGCACACAGTCGAACGCCGTGGCCGGCAAACCCCTCGCGGTGCTACCGCGACCGAGCGTGTCCAGCACCGGTGTGCCGGCGTGTACCACGCTCACGGCAAGCGGCGATTTGACGATCACTACCGCGGGCGCGGTGATCGACGCGCTCGACATCAACGGTTGCGTCGAGGTGCGCGCGCAGAACGTGACTATTCGCCGCACGCGCATTCGTTGCACGGATTATTATCCGTTGCAGATCGTCAACAATGGCAATTTATTGATTGAAGATACGGAGATCGCATCTTCGGGCGGTTACGCAACGTCCGGTATCGCTTTTTCCGATTATGTGGCGCGCCGTCTCAACGTTTCCGGCTCTGCCGACGGTTTCAAGGCCGACCGAGACGCTACCATCGAAGATTCGTGGGTGCACGATCTTTGGCTCGGTGCGGGCGATCACGCCGATGGCATTCAAACCACGGGTGGCGATAACGTGACCATTCGCGGAAATTTCATCGACATCCTCGATCGCGGCGCCGGTCACGGCGGCGAGCCGAACAGCGGCATTCAAGGCGGCACCGAGTGGGCCACGCATAGTAACTGGCTCGTCGAGAATAATTGGTTCTATGGTGGTGGGTGGGTCATCAATTTCGACGGTGTAGGCGGCACGAATAACCGCATCATCAACAACCGCTTTGGACGCAGCAAGACGCCACCGGTGTTCCCCGATTATGGACCGCTTTCTTATTACGGTCCCGTGGTCGTGACCGGCAACGTGTGGGACGACGACGGTTCGTCAGCGCAATAGCAATCGAATAAAAACGAGAATATAAAACGATGCCATTAAAAATAAAGCGTACGACTTTTCTTACGTTCGCATTTTCCTGTTTGTTCGCGCTAAGCGCCTGTAACAGTGGCGGCGGCAGTTCCTCGACGAGCGCTTCGTCGTCGAGAACCGCGTCGTCGACGCCACCGCCCGCATCGCCAACTGTACCGGCTGCGCCGACAGGTTTAGCCGCAACGGCGGGAAATGCGCAGATCGGTTTGCAATGGAACGCCGTCTCCGGCGTTACCGGGTATAAGGTCTATCGAAATTCCACGCTCGTCGCCTCACCGACGGGCACGACGCTCACGGACACCGGATTAACCAACGGCACGTCGTATTCGTATCAAGTCAGCGCCGTGAACAGCGCAGGCGAGGGCGCTAAATCGGCGTCCGTCTCTGGCACCCCGCAAAATACGACACCGCCGCCGACGTTACCGGCGGCGCCAAGCGGTTTGAGCGCCAATGCTGGCAATGCCCAGGTGAGCTTGCAATGGAATGCTGTTTCCGGTGTTACGGGTTATAAGATTTATCGAAATTCCACACTCGTCGCATCGCCGACAGGCACGACGTTAACAGATACCGGATTAACTAACGGCACGTCTTATTCGTATCAAGTCAGTGCCGTGAATAGTGCGGGCGAGGGTGCTAAATCGGCGTCTGTTTCCGCTACCCCGCAGGCACCGTTGCCAGCGGCGCCCAGCGGTTTGAGCGCCAGCGCCGGCAATGCGCAGGTGAGTCTGCAATGGAACGCCGTTTCCGGTGTGACCGGATACAAGCTTTACCGAAACTCCGCCCTTGTCGCCTCGCCCACGGGTACGACGGTTA
>JAHFQD010000244.1 GCA_023266455.1 Candidatus Muproteobacteria bacterium | reverse complement strand
AAATTACCACGGCTTCGAAATGATGGCCGTCGCCGTCGACGCGTATCGACGCGCCGGGCAAACCCTGTTCGAGCAAACGTTGTAGTTCATTGACGGGAAACATAAGGGCGAATTATAACGCAGCGAGAAACGCCAATGCGGAAAAACTTATGCCAATCCGAAAACGCCGCTCAAGCCGCTAACGCGGATCAAATGGCGTACTTGTTCTGGCAGATTCACGAAGCGCAATTCGCGGCTGGCGCTGCGCGCTCGGCCAAGCCATTCGACCATCAGTGCCAAACCGGCGCTATCGGCGAGGGAAACTTTCGCGAGATCCACGGTGATGGCGCCGGCACCATCGAACCAGGTCGCGGTGCGCACCAAAAAATTGGGAACGGTCTGAAAAGTCAGCCGCCCGCTGACGTCGAAGCCGCCATCGCGGCGATTGACGTCGTCGGTCTGGCTCACTTACCCGCCTCGGTCTTCGTCGGCAGCGGCGCGGCGGCGGCCGCGGTCGGACCCGCCATCACCGCGCGCTGATTTTCTTTGCCCATGTTATCGATCAGCTGATCCAAGTTTTCTTTTTGCAGGCGTTGCGCATAAACGCGCTGATATGTCGTCACGATGCTCGGACCTTCGATGGCAACGTCGTACACTTTCCAACCCGAATCGGTGCGATAGAAGTTGTAATTGATTCCGATCGGCGGCCCGCCGTCGGTGCGCCGAATTTGAGATTTCACTAACGCGACGCGATCATCTTGCCCGTGCCGATACGGCAGGAAGACGATTTCTTCGTTGTTGTACTTGAGCAACGCGGTGGCGTAGGTGCGCACCAGCAAATCGCGAAACTCTTTCGTAAAGCGCTCGCGCTGTTGATCGGAGGCGTTACGCCACGCCGGCCCCAACACCTGCTGCGACATCTTGCGGAAATCGAAATGCGGCAAGACATGCTCGTCCACCATGGCGTAGAGCTTCTTGTAATCCCTCGCATAAGTCTCGCGATTGGTTTTGATCAGCGACGTAATGGTGCTGGCCGTCGCGCGCGCCATTTGGTCCGGCGTCTCGTCGGTGTTGGCGATCGCCGTCGTCATGCATAGCGCCGCGATAAATCCGATGATTAAACGTTTCATATCTGCTCCTCGTTACTTCTTGGCGTTGCCGTCGCCGCCGCTTTGATTGTTGTTGAATATCACCTGGCCGATGAGTTTCTCTAATACTAACGCCGACGCGGTCGTCATGATGACATCGCCACTCTCCAAGTTTTTTTCCGAACCGCCGGGTTCCAGGCCAATGTATTGATCGCCCAACAAGCCTGAGGTGAGAATCGACGCGCTGCTATCTTTCGGCAAATTATCGTAACGACCATCGAGTTGCATTTCGACGACGGCGCGATAATGACCCTTATCGATGGCGATGCTCGACACGCGCCCAATGCGCACGCCGGCCAAGGTCACCGGCGCTTTCACTTTCAGACCGCCGATGTTGTCGAATTGCGCCGATACGCGATAACCGTTGACCACGTCTGCAGTGGTTAAATTGCCCACTTTGAACGCCAGCATCGAGAGCGCCGCCAAACCGGCGGCGGCGAATAAACCGACCCATAACTCCATCACGTTTCTGCGCATCGTTTATACCTCTCCCAGCATCAACGCCGTTAAGATGAAATCGAGTCCGAGCACGGCAAGCGACGAGTACACGACCGTACGATTGGTCGCGCGCGCCACTCCTTCGGATGTCGGCACCGCATCGTAGCCTTCGAACACGGCGATGCCGGTGCAGACCACGCCGAACACGATGCTCTTGATTACACCGTTCATAATATCGTCGTAGAAATCCACCTTAGCTTGCATCTGCGACCAAAACGCGCCCGCGTCAACGCTGAGCAAGCCCACGCCCACGAGATGTCCGCCCAGGATGCCGATGGCGGAGAACAACGCGGCCAACAGCGGCATCGCGATGACGCCGGCGTAGAAACGCGGCGCGATCACGCGTGTCAACGGATTGACCGCCATCATTTCCATGCCTGCGAGTTGCTCGGTCGCTTTCATCAAACCGATTTCCGCGGTCAGCGCCGAACCGGCGCGACCGGCGAACAACAACGCCGTCACCACCGGGCCCAGTTCACGCACCAACGACAACGCGACTAATAAACCGAGCGTGTCTTCGGAACCGAATTTCACCAAGGTGTTATAACCCTGAAGCCCGAGCACCATACCGACGAACAATCCGGAAACCAAAATAATCAGCAACGTCAGCACGCCTACGCCGTACACCTGCTGCAACACCAACGCGCCACGCTTGCGCAATTGCGGCGTGCCGCGCATGACCTCGAACATGAACAAGCCGGCGCGCCCGAAACGCTCGAGACCTTCAAGGATGATGCGGCCTAAATTACGGATAGCGTCGATCATGTACGCGCTCGCAAAAGATCTTGTAGATAATCACTCGCCGGATATTGGTACGGCACTGGGCCGTCCGGTAATCCGTCCATGAATTGGCGCACATAATCGGATTTCGACTGTTGCACTTCTTTCGGCGTTCCTTGGCCGATGATACGGCCGTCGCCCAGCAGATAAGCGTAATCGGAGATAAAGCAGGTCTCCGGCACGTCGTGCGAGATCACGATCGAGGTAATGCCGAGCGTTTGATTCAACTCGCGAATCAACTTAGCAATGACACCCTTGGAAATCGGATCGAGACCAGTGAACGGTTCGTCGTACATGATCATCATCGGCTCCAACGCGATGGCACGCGCCAAGGCCACACGCCGCGCCATGCCGCCGGAAAGTTCCGACGGCATCAGATCGCACGCGCCGCGCAAGCCGACGGTTTCGAGTTTCATCAACACCACTTTGCGCAACAGGGATTCTGGAAGTTCCGTGTGCTCGCGAATCGGAAACGCCACGTTCTCGAACACGGTTAAGTCGGTCAGCAAGGCGCCGGTCTGAAACAACATGCCCATGCGCTTGCGCAATTCGAAGAGTTCTTTCGTGGACAAACTCGGGACGGAAATTCCGTCGACGGTGACATCCCCGCCATCCGGATGCAAACGTCCACCGATGAGATTGAGCAACGTCGTCTTACCACAGCCGCTGCCGCCCATGATGGCGGTTACCTTGCCGCGCGGAATATCGAGAGAAAGATCTTTCAGGATCACACGGTCGCCGCGCGTGAAGCGCAGGTTGCGCACTTTCACCAATGCATCGTCCGATGTACCGCCAATCTTCGACGTGGAAACGCTCAAGACCGTCCTTTCAGGAACTTGCCAACGCCGGCGATTGTACCAGCCCGCCAGAAAAAACGGCGATCATGCTTTAGTGCTGACGCGGTTCTTCACCAAATCATCGACCACCGAGGGATCAGCCAACGTCGTGGTATCGCCGAGGTTGCCCAGTTCGTTCTCCGCAATCTTGCGCAAAATACGCCGCATGATCTTTCCAGAACGCGTTTTCGGCAGACCGGGCGCCCACTGAATCACATCCGGCGTAACGATGGCGCCGATCTCGCGCCGCACCTGATCGATTAATTCTTTACGTAAAGCGTCGCTCGGCGTCACGCCGACTTTGAGCGTCACGTAGCAATAAATGCCTTGTCCCTTGATGTCGTGCGGGAAGCCGACGACCGCCGCTTCCGCTACCGACTTGTGCAACACCAAGGCGCTCTCGATTTCCGCGGTGCCGATGCGATGGCCGGAAACGTTCAATACGTCGTCGACGCGGCCGGTGATCCAGTAATAGCCGTCCTTGTCGCGGCGCGCGCCGTCGCCGGTGAAATATTTGCCTGGATACGTTTTGAAGTACGTATCCACGAAACGCT